>LJTR01000350.1 GCA_001303465.1 Phycisphaerae bacterium SG8_4 | reverse complement strand
CTCTACGGGATCACGAGCCTCAGCTATAAGCTGAACAACTACCCGGCGGGCATCGAGGCCTACAACAACACCTCATGCTGCGCCGGATCGGGCTTTCGTCCGCCGGCCATCTGGCAAAACGGCCACTTCCGCAACAACCTGTTTATGGGCGGCTCGGACTACGCACTGGTATCCGGATCGCCAACGGCTTACAGCACTATGGACTACAATGCCTACCGCCGCAATGAAGCCGACCGGCTCATCAGTTGGAAGAACCACGAGGGCCAGGTCGGAAGGTATCAGTCGATAGCGGAGTTCTTCGAGGCGACCGGCCTCGAAGAGCACGGAATGCTCGCGGACTACGACGTTTTCGTAAACGCCGGACCGCCGGAACGAGGCATAACCTGCAATCCAGCCGAATATGACCTGCGGCTGCGCAGCGGCGCAAAGGTCATCGACGCGGGAATTGCCCTTCCGCAGATCACCGACGGCTTTGCCGGCGAAGCCCCGGACCTTGGCTGTTACGAATTCGGCCAAGAGCCGCCCCGCTACGGACCGCGTCTCTGAGAAACTGTCTTGAGTTCGGCGAAACCGCCCGGCAGTCGTAGCGACTGATGATCTTGCAAATGCGCAGTGTGTGTTGCTTTTGCCAAAGGCACAATCCAGGGAGTTGTAGGAAGAATGAAGAAAAAGAGGCGGATATTCTCCAGAAGAAACATAGTCGTTCTGCTTGTCGTTTCTACTGCGGGACTCTTGCTCTTTGCGTTCATTCCCGTAGGATTCTTCGCGTATTTTGTCCTGATCGGGCCAATTCAGGATGCCCGGCTGCAGAAGCGACTATTGTGCAATGCTGATCATCGAACTCTCTTGGAGGAATGCAGAAGACTCTCCAAACAGGTTGTTATCGACAACCCTGACAAAGGAAAAGAGGAGCCCATGGGAGTCGTCGTGATGAGAGTGCCCGATTCTGAGTTGTCAAAGTTCCGATTGGTTCGACGGATTGGGGGGCGTGTCTTCGTGAATATTGATGGGGTAGTTTCGATAGAAGGGGGAGGAACCATGAGACATTTCGGTGTTGATGCCTATCCTGAGGATTTCAGAGAGCCATTCTCTAATTATGATTATGGAAACAAGGAGCTTGTTCCAGGCTTGTGGTATTATGACGACCGTTACAATAGAGACAACAATTATGACAAAGTCATCGATGGTATGTTGAGAAGGAATCGGAAATAAACAGGGGACGTGGGACAGCCGTCTCATTCATCTTGACATCATGCTCACATAGGCAATCTCAAACGTGGCCCATGCTACCCAGCGACGGACCGCGCTTCTGCGAAACGGTCTTGATTTCGGCGAAACCGCCGGGCAGTTGGTCGAGATACTTCTTCAACTCGCGTTTCATCTCTTGGAGAATCTTGGAGTGTCCGAAGTGATTGACCAGGTTCTTCTGCTCAACCGGGTCTGATGAAAGATCGTACAACTGATCGGCGTCGTAATAGCCCGCGTACTTGCCGGTCGATCCCGCCTCGGCGTCTCCGCCTCCGGGGATCAGGCTGATGTGACTGAATGGCGCCAAAGGATCGGTGCAGCGCACCTTCTTGCCGTGCTCTTTCTGCGTGGCGTTGAATCTCTCCAAGATCGCCTTTCGCTCTGCCAGCGACATGCTCCGCGCATGCTCGGGATACCGAAGGGCGATATATTTCCAGCGACCTTTCAATACGCCGCGTGTGTAGCCCATCTCGAAATACAGTGAATCGTGAATCTTGTCGGCCTTTGCCTCCAGCACGGGGCGGAAACTCCTGCCGTCGAAGTCACTGGGTGAGACACTCCGCCCGGCGTAATCCAAAATGGTCGGTGCAAAATCGATATTAGAGATCAGCGCATTGCTGACAGGGCCGCAAGGAAAGCCGCCTTTCTTCCATACGATGCTCGGATTTGAGACGCCGCCCTGATAGATGGTGCCTTTGGCGTCCTGCCCGTGGTCGTTGAAAAAGAATATGATCGTATTGTCGTCCAGGCCGTATCTTTCGAGTCTCTCGATGATCGCCCCCACAGCGTCATCGAGCCAGAGAATATTCTCCTTTCCCGACTGATCGATCCCGGCCCTCTTGAGCCGTCTCGGAAGATCTTCGCGGCGGCCGAGGACGTTGACAGGCTCGTCGAGGATGCCGTCGGCGGTAATTCGCGGATCGGCGCCCCAGGATCGGTCCTTTGTCGTGGGCCCGTGGGGAACTGTCGAGGCAAAATAGAGGAAGAAGGGCCCGTCTTTGTTTTCGTCAATGAAATCCAGAGCACCTTGGACGATCCAGTCCAGATTGTGAACCGCAAGAGCCCGTGGGCCGTTTCCGTCGGGATTGTTGTGGTAGATGCTGGCTGCGTAATCAAAGCCGCAGGCGTACATCGCTTGCTTGATCGCCTGCGAGTTCTCAGCGAACCTGGCCATGGCCTCAGGTGTAGTCGGATCGGCCTGGTACGGCAACTTTTCATAACTGGGCGCCGAGACGACATGATTCTTGCCCACGATACCTGTCCTGTATCCCTGCTGCTTCAGCAGCCGGGGTAATGTCACGTCATGGGCGAGAATGTGCGTGTTCCATCCAATCACGGTCTGGCCGTGTCGCTGAGTCGATCGCAGGAAATTCACACTCATGCTCCTGCTGGCGTAGCGACCGGTCAGGCAGTTGAACCGGCTGGGCGTGCAGACGGGCGAAACGACATGCTGGCCCATCAGCAGCGTTCCTTCGGCGGCAAGGCCATCGATGTTGGGGCTCAGGTTCCTGCCTTTGCCCTCAGGCAGGCAGTTGAACATGTGTTTCTTCATATCGTCGGCGATAATAAAAACGATGTTCGGTTTGCGCCGCAACCTGCCAACAGCAGGCCGAAGGGTCATTGTTGACAAAGCCACTCCACCTTCAGCAATCGCCTTTAGAAAATGTCTTCGTGAGTAGTCTTGCACTTGTGATTGCCCTTTCATCTCGTCCGACAACTCATGCTTCTTGACATGTCTGCAAACCTGGCTGTGATTGTGAAACACTCCTTGTGCGGCACTGATTGTCCCAGGTAGATTTGTGCGCGATAGCGAATTCAGGTTCCATCGTCACGTCTCTTGCCAATGCGACCCGGTCCGACTGCCGCGCCGCGCGGGTGGCCCTTGAGCCACGCGACATTTTCCTTGGGATCGTATTGGATCCAATCACAGCGGTAAGAGGGGCCGTGCCAGGAGTTGACAACGCATACATCTTTCCACGCCTTCTCGCCGTCGATGACCGTCAACGGCTCAAACCCCATGCTCCGCCACTCATCGAGGATGTCGGCGAGATCCCACTCATTCATGCATCCGGCCCGGAAGAGATATTCGTCGCGCCATTGGAAGTCTGTGTTCTGCGCAAACTCATTCTCAAATACATCGTCTCCGAGTCTCTCACGGATACTCTTGACAGGAACAATAACATTACAATATTCAAGCTTGATCGCCATATCCGGCCTGCACACACCGCAGTCTTGGAATGCCTTTCTGGCACATTCTACCACCCTGGTGACTTGGTGTCCACAAGGCCTTTCAGCACAATCGCCGCCAAGCTCGGCCTTGAATCTCTGATGCCAAGAAGATAGAATCCAGTGTAATTGGGCGATGGTTAACTCACTCCAGGCCTTGTCTTGTGACTGAGGGCGAAACAGCAACATATTTTGGTGGAAGACAGAAATGCAACGAATAGTCAATTCAGTGGTAATGATGCTGGCGCTCGCAGCGCCGGTCTTTGCCGAATCCGGCAGAGAAATCGTGAATACCTCTGGGGTAAAAGGAGGATTGGTGGTTCACCTCGGCTGCGGCGACGGGCGCCTTACGGCCGAGCTTCGTATCGGCGAGAGCTATCTCGTGCACGGACTCGACGGCGACGCGAAGAATGTCCGCAAAGCACGGGAGCACATTTCACAGCTTGGATTGTATGGAGCAGTCACAGTGGATCGCTGGACCGGAGCCGAGCTACCCTATATCGACAACCTTCTAAACCTTCTTGTTATCAGTGACGGCGTGGACGTTCCTCGTAGTGAGGTTATGCGAGTACTTGCGCCGGCGGGGGTGGTGGCGGTGAAAAAGGAAGGCCGCTGGACGATGACCACCAAGGCCCGGTCCGAGGCAACCGATGAGTGGAGTCACTATCTGCACGGCCCGGACAATAACGCCGTCTCGGACGACAAGGTAGTGTCCTATCCATATCACATGCAGTGGGTGGGGCTGCCAAAGTGGACCCGAAATCATAATTTTCTCAACTCCTACAGCGCCGTGGTCAGTTCGGCAGGCAGGATCTTCTCTATCGTCGACGAAGCCCCTGCACACTCGATCTATTATCCGGCCAACTGGAATCTGGTCGCCAGAGATGCATACAACGGCATCGTCCTCTGGAAGAAACCGATAGGCCCGTGGGAGGGGCATCTTCGCAGATTCAGAAGCGGTCCAACGGAACTGCCGCGCAGGCTTGTTGCCTGCGGGCAGCGCGTATATGTCACGCTTGCGTACGGCGGACCCGTAACCGCACTGGACGCAGCGTCGGGCGAGGTGGTCCGCGTCTATGAGGACACGGACGGAACACATGAAATCGTTTACTCGGACGGGACGCTGTATCTCGTCCTGGGCCTGATCGACCGGGCGGCATACGAGCAGACACGCCTCACCCGGTCGTTCAGCCCGCCGATCCAAGACAAACGTATCGTCGCCGTCGATGCCGAGACCGCAAAAGTGATCTGGACCAAATGCGACCGCGACACGGACCAGATGCTCCCCACGACCTTGTGCCTTGACAAGACGAGACTGTTTTTCAATTCTCCCAACCACGTGGTCTGTCTGGATCGGGACTCCGGAGACGTCGTCTGGAAGAGACCTCGCCCGGTTGAGCACAAAAGACTGGCCTGGTCAGCGCCGACGCTCGTTGTCTGCGAGGGCGTGGTCCTGTCGGCGGAAGGAAAACACACTCCGGGAAGTGTCGATGCCGGCATCGCGAGCAGAAGAGGCGGCTCCGGCGTCGACAAGAATAGTCCGGCCAAGACCGAGTCTTCTTCTTCAGTTGAGTGGCAGGTCACCGCTCAACCGGTATCTATGACAGGAGGTGAGCTCATAGCCTTCAAGGCCAGTGACGGCAAAGAGCTTTGGCGCTGTGACGCGGCTTTCGGATATACCTCGCCACCCAATCTGTTCGTCGCCGACGGCCTGGTCTGGGTGAGCAATGAGCCCGGCATGAATCAGACAGATGTTATGGAAGGTAGAGACCTCCTAACAGGCCAGATAAGACGCACCATCAATACCATCGAGGCCTTCGACGCGGCCCACCACCACCGCTGCTATCGTGACAAGGCAACGAATCGATACATCCTCTTCGGTCGCACGGGCGTCGAGTTTGTAGACCTTGTCACGGGTGACATCCAGCGTCATTTCTGGATCCGAGGCACATGCCAGTATGGTCTGCTGCCTGCAAACGGCTTGATGTATCTGCCTGGCCATTCCTGCGGATGCTATGTGCAGTCCAAGCTCAACGGCTTCTGGGCCCTGGCGCCGAGAAGAGATTCCGGCGCAATCACAGTTGACGAAGACAACAGACTCGAGAAAGGCGCGGCGTACAACAGAATCGCAAGCTTGTCCCGAGCAGACCCGAGGGATCGACAATCGAAAATCGAAGATAGAAATGAT
>LJTR01000349.1 GCA_001303465.1 Phycisphaerae bacterium SG8_4 | reverse complement strand
CCCTTCTTCAAGATAAGCGACAGCGAGCTGGCGAAGATAAGAATCCACAGCGAAGCCAAACATAAACAAAGCGACTTCCACGACTGCGTGCTTCAGTACTCCAAAGCCGACAGTGACGCCGCTCTCTCGGCAAGGCTACAGGAGATACTGGATAGAATCGAGCAGTGGCGGACTATCGCCCGGCGGGGAAATCTGGCGGATCTGATCTGGCGTATTTATCGCCAGACAGGTTACCTGTCGTTCGTCTCGGCCCTGCCGAGCGGCCAGGCCCGCCGGGCCAACCTGCTCAGACTCCACGACCGGGCCATCCAGTTCGAGGGCTTTGCCAGCAGTGCCGCCGCACCCTCGCTTACACGCTTCGTTGAGTTCATCGAAAAGCTCCAGGCCGTCGGCCAGGACTGGGCCCCTGCCGAACCGCAGGAGTCGGCGGGCAACACAGTGCGTATCTTGAGCGTACACAAGAGCAAAGGACTGGAGTTCCCCGTTGTGTTTCTCGCCGAGCTTGAAAGCAAATTCAACAAGAGAGACTCCCAGGCCGACTGCCTCGCCAGCGCCGAATCCGCCAAAGGCGGACTCGGGCTGCAGATTATCGACCGCGAAACGAACAGTAAACTCAGCTCGCTCGCGCACGAGGTCGTCGCCGAGCAAAAAGAGGCTATGTCACTGGCCGAAGAAATGCGTATTCTGTACGTCGCGACCACCCGGGCGAGAGACAGGCTCATTCTGACCGCGTCACAAAAACGGTCAAAATGCAGCCAGATCGTCTGCAATGGTTTCTTCCTGGGCGGCGGGCCCCTGCCCGATTGGCAGCTTCGGGCCTGCGGTAGCCCTCTGGAATGGATCCTCTGCGGATTGTCCAATCGAAGGATCCTGCACGACGCCCTGCAAACAGGCTTCGCAAAGCGGGCCGGCGGCGATGATCTGTTCAGCTTCGAACTCCACGGCCAGGCGGATCTGCAGGAGCTTTCCGAATTCGTCATAGCGCTGAAGGCCGGCAAAGCAGCTCGCAAGAGTTCTAATAAATCGCGCCCAAAACCAGCAGATGCGAGACTCCTCGCGCAGATAAAGGAGTCGTTAGCCTGGCGCTATCGCTTCGGTAACGCTCCGCTTCTGCCGGCGAAAAGCTCTGTCACGCAGTTGACTCACGGCAACGATGAATACATGAAGTTGGATTATTCCGGCGCGCTGCAGCGCCGGCCGCGAGTTCTAGCAGTCGCCGAGCCGCACTTAGGTGATACGTGTGTCACCGAGAGACCCGACGCCCGACTGATAGGCACGGCAACTCATCTTGTGATCTCCGAGCTTGATCTGGCCGAACCGGTCACCGAAGAGGAGATTGAGAAAACGAAGGAGCGACTGCTGGCCGATGACGCGATGGCCCCTGCCGTCGCCGAGCACATCGACACAGAATCGATACTTGCGTTTTTCTCCGGCGAGTTGGGCAGACTGGCTCTCGATGAATCGAACGCCGTCTGGCGCGAGTGGCCTTTCACTTTCGCCCTGTCCACCGGCAAATCTGTCGATACGAGCAGCGAGATGGTGATCGTTCAGGGAATAATCGACATGCTCGTTCGAACACCACACGCCTTGGTCGTAGTAGATTTCAAAACCGATCAGATAAATACCGGGCAGACAACAGAACGAGCCGAGCTCTATCGCGGGCAGTTGGAGCTTTACGGCAAGGCGGCATGTGCAATTCTGGGCGCCGATTCGGTCAGACGATGGCTGTACTTCCTGACCCCGGGTTGTGCTGTAGAGGTGTAGAGTATTATGAAGATATCCAGATTCGGGCGCAAGATTACAGGAATATCGGGCATCGGCCAGTTGATGGATGATCTTGGCATTGCACTGGCTGGCGGCCGGGACATCATGATGCTTGGAGGAGGAAACCCCGCTCAGATTCCCGAGGTGCAGAAGAGTTTTCGAGCGAGCATGGAGAACCTGCTGCGTGACGGCGATAAGTTTGAGCGGACAATAAGCAGCTACGGCCCGCCCGGAGGCGACCACGAATTCATCGAAGCGGTTTGCGCCCTGCTCAGGGGTCAGTTCGGCTGGGATATACAACCGAAAAACATCGCCCTAACCGACGGAAGCCAGACGGCGTTCTTCATTCTCTTCAACATCTTCGCCGGGGTCTTTGAAGACGGTACCCGCCGTAAGATTCTGTTCCCGCTGGTGCCCGAGTACATCGGGTATTGCGACGTCGGAATAGCGGAAGATCTGTTCGTTTCGTACCGGCCGCAAATCGAGCATATTGACGCTCGCGTCTTCAAGTACAAGATCGATTTCGAGAAGATCGAAATTGCCGACGATATCGGTGCCATCTGCGTCTCAAGACCCACCAATCCTTCCAGTAATGTCCTGACCGACGCTGAGATTGAGAAACTAAGTGAGCTAGCCGGCGCCAATGAGATCCCGCTTATCGTCGACAACGCCTATGGGGCGCCGTTTCCAAACATCCTCTTCGAAGATGTCAAACCCGACTGGAACGAAAACACGATCTTCTGCATGAGCCTGTCCAAGCTCGGCCTGCCCGCCGCACGCACGGGGATTGTCATCGCCCGCAAAGAAGTGATCGAAATGGTCTCGAAAGCGAATGCCATTCTGAGCCTCGCCCCTGGCGGTATGGGCCCGGCGATCGCAACCGACATGGTCCGAAGCGGCCAGATAATCACTTTGAGCCGGGATGTCATCAAGCCTTTCTATCAAGACAAGGCGCAGGCGGTACTCAAGCAAGTCTTCCAGGAATTCGGCGGAATCGACTTTCACGTTCACAAACCCGAGGGCGCGTTCTTCCTGTGGCTGTGGTTCCCGGACCTGCCCATCACATGTGCAGAGCTTTACCAAAGGCTCAAGAACAGAGGTGTCATGATAATCCCGGGCCACTATTTCTTCCCCGGCCTCAAAGAACAATGGCGCCACAAGAACGAATGTATCCGCGTAAACTACTCACAGGATCCGGCAATCGTATCGGCTGGAGTCAAGATTATAGCTGAAGAAGTCAAGAAGGCTTACCACGACCCCACCTGACAGTGGTGTCGTGAGAGCCGAAGCACCAGGCTCTGTCGGCGACAAACACACAGGCGTGTTTCGATTATGTTGCAAGGGCCATAGTTTTTGCGATAATGTCGGATTGCAGAGATTCTGCTGGAAATAATCGTCAAGTCTGACATTATAATGGGTAAGCCAATCCGGGTCGTTTCTGGGGCTCAAGCCGTTTTCTAATAAGTGGAGTATGAAGGGAGTTTCTCAAAATGCACAAGATCACTTCTCTCGCGAACTTGATTCTTCTACTGGCGGCCTGCCACAACTGTTTGGGCCAGGACCTGAAGGACAACAGCATAAGACCATATGCGAAAAATCCGCGTTACTGGCAATACAATGGCAAGCCTGTGATGCTGCTGGGCGGAAGCAAGACAGACCATATCTTTTTGCTTGATGACCTAAAGACACATCTCGACGAGATACACTCGGTCGGGGCCAACTACGTACGCAATACGATGAGCCAGCGGGAGGGCAAGGATCTCAAGCCGCACAAGCTGCTGCCGGACGGCAAATTCGATCTCGATAAGTGGAATGGCGAATACTGGAAGCGCTTCGAGAACATGCTGACGTGGACCGCCGAGCGGGAGATCTTCGTGCAGATCGAAGTCTGGGATCGTTTCGACTACTCGACAACGTACTGGAAGACCAGCCCCTGGAATCCCGGTAATAACGTTAACTATACCTACGAGCAAACAGGCTTTGCCCGCGAATACCCCAAGCACTCCGGCCAGGACCTGCAGCCGTTCTTTCATTCGATCAAGGGCATGCCGCGGTACAGCAGCAAGCTCGATCGTATCCGGATGTACCAGGAGGCATTCGTCGCCAAGATGCTGTCCTACAGCCTGGACTACGGCCATGTCCTCTACTGCATGGACAACGAGACGTCCACGCCCGCTCAGTGGGGGCAGTACTGGATTGAGTTCATCAAGGCCAAGGCCGGCGAAAAGGGCGTGACAGTCTGCACAACCGACATGTTCGATGATGCGTTTATGGCCGAAAAGGCAGAACATACGCCGCTCATCTTCAACGACCCCGAGCACTACATGTTTGCCGACATATCACAGGTGAACAGCCGGAATTACGACCAGACGCACTGGGACGCGCTGCAGTGGCTTCTGCGGCAGGTTAACAAACATCCGCGTCCAAGTAATCATACCAAGATATATGGGAGCGGGTACTATTCCTTCGGGACCGGCGGGCCTGAGGATGGCGTTGAGCGATTCTGGCGAAACATTCTCGGCGGCTCGGCGGCGGCGCGGTTCCACCGTCCTGATGCCGGCAACGGGCTCAACGACTTCGCCAAGCCCAGCATCGAGGCGGCGCGCATTCTGGAGGGCCTGATCAAGTTCTGGGATATCACGCCGCAAATGGACCTGCTCTCTGACCGCGAGAGCAACGAGGCCTACCTGGCGGCGAGACCCGGAGAAAGCTACGCGCTCTATTTCACGAATGGCGGGTCCGTCGGACTCGATCTTTCCGGTGCAACGGGCTCGTTCGATGTGACATGGATCAGTGTTTCCATGGGCATAACAACGCAAACGTCGCAAGTCGGGCGTTATCGCCTGATGAACAAGACCATCAAGGGCGGCGGCGTTGTAAAGCTCTCGGCTCCGTATAAGGGCGGCTGGGTCGCTGCGATCGTGAAGAAGTAAGCCGGGTGAAAGACCCCGGTAGCCGGTAGCCCGGGCACTAGTTTCTTGCTGACAAGCAGATTCACCTTTGATATAGTGCTCACGATTGGAACTTCGGGTTTTTGCGCGGGTGAGTAGCTCTACAATAACGGTTTATGATCCTACTCGCGGGAATCTACTACCCTGAAGGGTATAGTATCCACCGTGCGGATGCCGGGGATGCAGTTGATCCGTCGAACCGGAATTTGTCGGCTGTCGAAGGAGAGCGGAAATGATCAGAGCAGTGCACATCGGTTTGCTCATGCAAATGCTGCTGTCTGCCGTGCAGCCCGGGCCCGCCGAGTATGTCCGCATCGAGCGGATCTCTGATCGCGTGCTGCTTGCCTACTGGGTTGGCACGGGCCGGTGCAACATAACGGCGATCCAGTCCAAGAAAGGCCTGGTGGTCATCGATACCGAGATGTCCCCGAAGATCATGGGCCCGATCAAGGCGCGAATCGAGAAGGAATTCGGGCGCAATGACTGGGCATACGTCATCAATACGCACGCGCACATACATCACGCCAGCAGCAACAGCCTCTTCAAGGATGCCGTGATTGTGGGGCACAAAAATCTACCCAGAGACATGGAGTGGCTGGTTGCCAAGCAGACGGACGGCGACCGCAAACGCAGGGACCTCGAGAGCGCACGCCAGACCCTGCGGAACCTTTCAGCGGCACTGCCACGCTTTCAGCAAAGTCGTTCGCAGTCCAGGCGTATACGGGGCGAGATCGAGTTCTACAAGCGATACATTCAGGACCTCGAGGAGGGCTTCGAGATCGTTCCGCCGTCGCTGACTTTTGCCGACCGGCACACGCTGGACCTCGGCGACGTCCAGTTGGAGCTGGTATTCTTCGGCAAGGGACACAGCCTGTCCGACACTCTGGTCTACATCCCACAGGAGCGGCTGCTGGTCACAGGCGCGATTGTTTATCAGAGTCGTCATCT
>LJTR01000348.1 GCA_001303465.1 Phycisphaerae bacterium SG8_4 | reverse complement strand
ATCAGCTCATCGAGCCATCTGAGCTTGTCGGTATCGACGTCTATTTTCTGCTCCTGGCCTATCAGCTTGGCGGTGCCGCGGACAATGAGCATCATGCCCAGCGTTACTATGAATGGAACCACGCGCAGAGATGTTATCAATGTTCCACTTATCAGGCCGGCGAGCGCCCCGGCCGCCACGCCGCCGAGCGCGGCGGCAACCGGCCCTGCACCGTAATCCTGCAACAACTTTGCAATCACCGCCGTGACCATGGCGACTATCGAGCCGACGGAAAGATCTATCCCGCCCGAGATGATCACCAGCGTCATACCCAGCGCCGCCATGCCGACGATAGTCGTGTGCTTGGCGATCATCTCAAGTGTTCGGGTCGATCTGAAACTCGGCGGTGCGATGCAGACAAATATTCCGTAAACCACCAGCAGGGCCAGGACCGGCCCCAGCGTATTGAGCCACCGTCGCCAGTTGCTTACCAACGTAGAAGTGAGAAGCGAGTCCCGGCGCGCCGGGAGAGAATCAGGTATGTGACTTTCATGCTTCATTCCGCGTATTCCTTGTCGCTATTCTACATTCAGTCCCGGCACGCCGGGACTCAATTCCTCTGTCCTGTTGCCTCGAGCATGAGCTTGTGTTCGTCGGTTTCGCCGATCGGGCGAGTCGGGCCCAATCTGCCCCGACACATTACGGCGACCCGGTCGCAGACGCCAAGCAGCTCGGGCAGATAGCTGCTGACCATCAGCACCGCCTTGGGCTCGCGGCCCTCGGTTGGGGAACCAGCCGCAAGCTCATCGATCAATTTGTAAATAAGCGCCTTGGCCGCCACGTCGATGCCCCGCGTGGGCTCATCGAGCAGAAACACGTCCACGTCGTGCTGGAGCAGCCTGGCCAGTGCTACCCGCTGCTGATTTCCGCCCGACAGAGACAGCACCGATTGTCTTACGTCCCGGCACCGGATGCCCAGCTTTTCTATCCAGCGATCGGCGGCGGCATTCTGTCGGCTCGGCAGGACCATGCCCAATGGCCCGAAGCCTTTGAGCCTCGAGAGCGTGACATTCTCCGCGATGCTCAGAGCCAGAGCTAATCCCTCCTCCTTGCGGTCTTCGCTGAGGATTCCCGCACCCTGCATCCACCGCTGAGCGGGAGAGGCCGGGCCCGTGTAGACGCCCAGTTTGATTTGCCCGCTTTGAACGGGATCCAGTCCGAACAGGCTGCGGAGCAGTTCAGTCCGTCCGGCTCCGATCAGCCCGGCGATGCCGACCACTTCGCCTCGGTGCAGTTTCAAACTCGCCGACTGCGGTTTCTCAGCGCCGGCCAGGTCCTTGACTTCCAGAACAACCTCTCGGCGTTTACGCTGCGATCTCGGATAGAGTTCCTCGACCTGCCTGCCGACCATCAAGGCGATGATCTGCTCGTTGCTTATGGCGTCCACATCACTGCCGCCGGCCACTTGTCCGTCGCGCAGGACCGTCACCTTGTCTGCGACGCGCCTGACTTCTTCGATAAAATGTGAAATGTAGACGATGGCCTTGCCCTGCTGTTTCAAGCGCTCTATGATCTCGAACAGTCGCTCGACATCCTGCCGGGTCAGACTGCTTGTCGGTTCGTCGAGGACCAGCACGCGGCATCCGGTAGCCAGGGCCCGGGCGATTTCCACCAACTGCTGCGAGCCCACCGACAATTTGCTGACCCGGGCGTCCGGCGTCAGTTCGGGGTTGTCGAACTCCTCGATCGCTTCGATCGCCCGCCGGCGCACCTCTTTCCAGCGCACGATTCCCATCGTCGACGGCTCGGTGCCGAGCGTGATGTTTTCCTGGACGCTCAGATGCGGCGTCAGCGAAAGTTCCTGGTAGATCATCGCCACCCCGGCCTGGCGGGCTTCGAGCGGATTGCTCGGACTGTACGGCTCGCCGTCAAGCCACATTTGACCGGCGTCGCCTTTGATAGCGCCCGAGAGCACCTTCATCAACGTACTCTTGCCGGCGCCGTTTTCGCCCACCAGCGCAAGAATCTGCCCTGAGGCTACTTCAATCGACACGTCTTGAAGGGCGACCGTGGCCCCGAATCGTTTGCTGACTCCCTGCATCCGGAGCCGGGCGGTTGTCTGCTGCGAATCTACTCGTTCAGCCATTTCTTGAAATCTGGCTCCAACAGATTCTTCATTTTCGGCTCGTTCATGTTTTCCCCAGTCGCGACTGCCGAGCCGGTGTCGATTCGCTTTTCGACTTCCTTGCCTTGCAGGTGCGCGACCAGTGTCTTGACGCCCAGATAGCCCATATTGATCGGGTCCTGCAGAACGAGGCCGTGGATCTCGCCGTCGGCCAGCCCTTTTACCAGCCGATCCGAGCTGTCGAAGCCGACATACTTGACCTTGCCGGCCAGGCCGCTGTCCTGCAGCGCCCGCAGCATGGCAAAAGCCGTCGACTCATTCGGGCAGAAGATTCCATCGATGGTCAAAGTTCCGTCGGCCTTGCGCAGCGGCGCCAACAGGTTCTCACTGGCCATGTAGGCGCTTTCGGTGGTCGCGCCGCCGTACTGGTTCGAGCTGACAACCTCGATATCCGGATATTTCTCTTTGAGTACGTCGAGGAATCCCTGTTCGCGGTTCATCGTACTGGCCGAGCCTTCCTGGTATCGAAGCATGACCACCTGGCCTTTGCCACCGAGGATTTCCGCCAGGCGCTCGCCGCCTTTTCTGCCGCCGACATAGTTGTCCGTCGCCACGAAACTGGTGTAGTCGTCGCTATTTAGCCCGCTGTCGATTATCACCACGGGGATGCCGTTGTTCACCGCGTCCTTGACGGGCATGCGAAGCGCCGCATCATCCAACGGTGCCAACACTATGCCGGTTACACCCAGCGTTATGAAATCCTCCATTACCCTGATTTGGGATTCCCTGTCGTCCTCCTTGAGCGGACCCTTCCAGATGATCTCGACGTCAACTCCCTCTGCTTTCAACTCCTGCTCGGCCTTGACCGCGCCGGCGTGAATCGACTTCCAGAATACGTGGGTGGTGCCCTTCGGGATGACGGCGATCTGATACTGCGCTTTGTCTGCCTGCTTCTGCTGGGCACCGTCCTTCTTGCAGCCGATCGAACCAATGACGACAGTCAGAGCTGCAAGGACAATAATTATGACAATCTTCTTCATGATTCTGGCTCCTGAAACTTGTTTTGACGACCATGGTAAGGACTCGATGGCAGATAGTCAACAAAGTATATCTGCTTTGCCGTCGGTTACAAGGACGCCGTTTGAGAAAGGCATCACCGATCAGAAGTGGTTTGGAATTGTAGCTCTTGAATTAGCTGTTCGATTTTTTCTTTTGGCAGTCCTTTTCTGGGTGGCAGCTCAAGGGCAATTTGAGCCTCTTTCAGGGCTTCGTCTTTGGCTTCGGGGCGATGTTTGGCCAGGAATTGGGCGAGCCAGAGATGCACAACCGGATTGTCGGGCTCGATATTCAAAAGCTCTCGAAAATGTTTCTCGGCCTCGTCGAGTCGACCGGCCTTTTCGAGCATGCGCGCAAGCTGACCCCGGAAGGGGCCTCTTTCCGGCAGCAGTTCAACCGCCTTGGCAATGTTTGCAATCGCATCGTCATGCTGGTCCGAGGCGTATTGACCGCTGCCCAAACTCATCCAGAGATAGGCGTTTCTGGGATTGAGTTTCAAAGCTTCGGTCAGAAGCTCGCCGGCCCGCTGGAATTGCCCGCGCTCGGCAAGAATATTGAACATCAACAACGCGGCAGATGGCTTGAATACATCATGCTCCCACAGGCTCTCGAGCATTTCAAGGGCCTCGTCGGGGCGCCGTTCTGCGAGGGACTGGGCGAAGAAGAACCTCGCCGACGCTGCCTCTGGGTCCAAGGCCAGGGCTTTGCGGAAGTGCTGGTCGGCCAGGTCATAATCCCTCTGTACCTCCGCGTTGCTGGCTGACATCAGGTATGCGAAAGGGGATTCAGGTCGCATTCGGATCAATTGCTCAATCCTTTCGGATGCCTGTCGGTGCTGGTGCTCCAGATAATGGTGATAGGCCTGCGCAAAACTCAAAAAAGCATCGACCGCATCTTCCGGCCGTGGCAATCTGGTATCGCCCGCCTTGAGAGACTCACCGGCGTCGCTGTCTTCTAGCAGGCGTCTGATCTGTGACATTGCCGGGCCTCTGGCACGGACGCGCTGGTCACCTTTGGTTGTGTTCAACGCGGTGAAGCACCCCGCGGCGACTGCCGAATCCGGCAGCAGCATCGGCGAGCCGCTCCATCCTTCGCCGAGCTGTCCTGTTTCTCCCAGGGATATGAACCGTGGTATCCGCCGGCGCACGGCGACGTAGTCAACGGCAAGATTCTCACTGCGGCCGTCAAGATCTTCTTGACGCGGTTCACGTGCACCCGAACCAATACTTCGGGCTATCTCAGGGACGCCCAGAACAACGAGCCGCTCGGCTGATAGAATGTCACGCTCCTCAGCCAGTTCCAGAGCCGGATGCCCCAACAAGGGGACTCTGAGCACGGCAAGGTCAAGCTCTTCCTCGGCCGCGACAATCCTCGCTTCGCATCCGTCACCAATGTAGGGACTGACCACTGAAACCAGCCCGGCCATCTTATGTCTGCCCTGTCCGGATTCGCCGAAGACCAGATGATGTGCGGTTACAACGAGCGTGCCGTCTCCGATGACAAAGCCGTTGCCGGCCCGTCGCCCCATGAAGGAACGCATAATCACCATGACCAGGGCGTCGCGAGGTTCGACAGCGGCGTGCGCTCCGGCCAACAGCACCGCTTGACAGCAGACCACGAGCAAAGCGGCGACAATAACGGATAGTCTGAGCCTGTTCATCGGCTTGCTCCTTAATATGTGATGCAACAGAGTATACCCTGATTTCGTGTTCTTGAGAAGCGAGTATTCAAGCGACAATATAGTCAAAAAACGAAAATTTCCGACTCGCCTGTTGACAATGCCGATCCCGCTCTTTATCATAAAAGCCCAGTTGGAATTTCGGGCCTGCACAGACATCGCGGCATTTGAGTTCCCTGAATACGTAAACTCACCCGGCAGAAATGACTTTGCTTACGTAAAGGTTTGATTGTATTGAAGGTTATAGCTGTTATACCGGCGCGTTACGATTCCACCAGATTCGCCGGCAAAGTTCTCGCCAAAGATACGGGTAAGTACCTCATCCAGCACACCTATGAGCAGGCCTGCTTGGCCAAGCTCCCGGAGAAAGTGATAATTGCCACCGACAGCGAAAAAGTCGTTGCCGCCGCGGCCGAATTCGGTGCAGAGTGCGTCCTGACCTCGCCCGACCACCAGAGCGGCACGGACCGCATCGCCGAAGCCGTCGCCGACCTGGACGTAGAGATAGTCGTAAACCTCCAGGGCGACGAGCCGGAGATTGACCCTGCCAACATCGACTACCTCGCACAAATCATGATGGACAATCCCGATTGCCCGATGGCCACACTCTCGGCAGATTTCCAGAGTAGCCAGCAGGTTGCCGATCCGAACATCGTGAAGGTCATAATAGCTGGCTGTGATGCCGCTGCGAGGGACGAGAGGCGAGGGACGAGGGACGAAACCGGTCGGGCGATTTACTTCTCCCGTCATCCGATCCCCTACGACAGAGACGCAGCCGGCGTGGGAAATGTGGGGCAGTACCTACGGCACCTTGGAATATACGCCTATCGCAAGCAGTTT
>LJTR01000020.1 GCA_001303465.1 Phycisphaerae bacterium SG8_4 | reverse complement strand
CAATCATAACCACGTGGAAGTCGCCGGACTTCCCATCGATTCCAACATCCGATAATAAATCGCGCACTGCCTATATAACAAGCCACAAAAATATTTCTCGCTGTTTTCTGTGGTTTCAGCAGGTCATCTGTAGAACGAAACGGTGACGGCATCAGACTGATTCAGTTCGATCAATGCCGTCATCGCATCAGGGATTGTGTATCGGTTCGACAAGCAGCGTCGTGCGTTCGGTGGCTTTAAGCCTTACTGCCAAACCGTCGTGCAGTTGCTTTCCTGTGCGAATTTGAGTCTTATTCGTCTGCACGTTCGTGATCCTGTACGTACTGTCATTCTCGACGGTGAACCATTCCGGCAGCGTGTTCATCCGGGGCCAGTCTTTTTTAAAGCCCATCCAGTACTTGTGGCGCGGGACGTCAAATATAATCTTGCCATTGTAGTTTTTCGGGGTCTTGATTGTAACAATCAGACTGTTAGAAGTCGCCCGCGCGCCCAGTTCAGTCCCGATCTCCCAGGGCCGAGCGATCAGGCCCTGGGTGTGCATCAGCGCGTGCATGATGGTCGTTCGCACACCGTTGGCCTGGAGTTTCATCGTACCCCACAACTCGGCGGTTTCGAGCGCCTCGTCCGAACGGGCAATATTGGCGGCCACTTCGCTGTCAACCCAGTCAAAACCTTCCTTGACCGGATACCGGTTGAGCACGTAGATTCCACCCTCGACCGAGTCGGCAAAACCGTCGATCGAGGTGCCTTCCCACGGGTAATTCTGATACTGGGGTTTGGAGAGGTTTCGCAGAGTCCGTTCAATGTGAGACCTGTAAAGGTTCTCGCCGGTGACCATATCATAGCAGATGTAGCCGACATAGTTGTACCCCCACCCATCGCTGAGTTGGCCGCTCGAACCCTCACGCTTGGTAATATGATTGTACATCATTCCGTCTTGGTTGCAGCCCTGTTCGAGAATGGTGTCAAAGATACGCCTAAGCTGCTTGCTGTAGACTTCGACTCTGTCACTCTTGAGTTCGGATTCGACAGCAAGAAGCAATCCCAGGCCGCCGATTATCTCACAACCATGATCGCGCAGACGCTCCGGTACAAAATCCTCGTTCGAGAAATAGTAGTCGCCCAGGCGGCGCGCCCACTCGAGATACTTCTGCTCGCCGGTCATCGTGTAGAGTCTGGCAAGCGCCTGGAGCTGCTCGCCATTGACCTCGATGTTCTCCGAGGGAATCTTTCCGAAGGGCGTTTCAACCCGCGCATGTTTCCAGATATCGTCCTCAATTTCTCTCATCCTCTCGAACCAGTCGGCCCTGCCCGTAACCTCGACGATGGCGATAAGGCCGTCTTTGACGTACTCCGATGCCCCGAAAACAAGGGTATCGTAAGAAACCGAATCGTCCTTTTTGCCCGTTTTCAAATCGAATCTTGCCGGTATTCGGTCCAGATGGTTGCAGAGCTTCCTCTCGGCATCGAGAACGTCTCGAATCGGCCCGTGGAGTAGATCAATGTCCGTCACATGGGCTGCCCAGCAGAGAAACGGATAACAATCCGCCGCCGTATCGCGATAGTTCCAGCGCCCATCCCCGATATAGAGCCCGGTTTCAGGATCGATTCTTTTGATAGCCACCTCGTGCAGCCAGCGTTTGACCTTGCTGAGCGAATAGCCCGCGATCTTCGAAGAGATCTCCGCCTGTCTGATAGATTCGCGGTCAACACCCGCGCGGGCATTGAGATGCGGTGCCCAGAGGAGCACAGCTAGTACGACGACAACTGCATTTTTGACGATTCTCATTTTTCTCTCCTGAAAAGGTAACCAGCCACGTTGGGGCCGGGCTTGATTTCCAATAGAGTATCACATTCACCGCCAAATTCAACGCTGGTCCCAGCTTCCGAGCCTCGAAGAAGCCCTTGAAAGGATTGGATTGGCTCAGACCGGCTTTGATTGGCTTTGTCATTTCAAGCTGTGCTCTGTCAAATGCCCCTGTTCGGTACCCAGGGCTCGTTGCCTGGATTGTCCTGCGAATACCGGACAAGACAGACACTCCACACGGACCCGATACCGCAGGTACAGCCCGGCAATTTTCTTGACTTTGGGAGTTGTGTTTGATAATCGTGCTTAGACCGCCCGCCAGCGGCGGTGCACTTTGCAGGCTGCAATTAGAAAGGAGAACTGTCATGAAAAAGTCACATAGAAAAGTGATGCTTGTTGTGCTTATGGTATTGACATTCGGGGGTATTCTCTCGGCTCAGGATCGCGGCAGAGACGGGCAGCTGCGCGGTGTTTTTGTCGGGCTTGCAGAGCGCCAGGTTGGTGACGGCGAGTATATGGCAATTTTAGTCAGGCCGTTCGAGCGGGACGACCATGTGGCCGTGCTCGTTCCCCGCGAGTATGAGCAGCTCGGTCAGTCGGCTAGAATGATGGATCCGGGCGACCGGCTCGAGATTTCCTATGTCAGAGAGCATGGAGAAATGTGGATCAGGCGCATTGAGGCCGTGCGTCGGCGAGCCGAAGGCGACAGCGGGCCGGAAGGTGACGAGAGAATCGAGATTAGCCGCCAGATACGCCGGGGACCTGAGCGAATGGAAGAACGACGCGAAGGCGAAAGAAGGATGGAAGTTCGTCGAGAGATGCGACAGGAACCTGAGGGCGAGCGTATGGGCGAGAGACGCGAGGGCGAGAGAAGGATTGTCATGCGCTGGGAGGGTAGCCGCGGCCCTGATGGACCGTTCGAGCAGCGTGAGCGCTTGGGACCACCGATGCGCGAGCAGTTGGAAGGACTGGTCAGAGAAATCTTGGCAGAACATATGGGACAGCTGCGCCCGGGACCGTCTCCCTTGGAGGAGTTGGCGGGGCAGCTTAAGGAGGTCGTAACCAGGCATACCGAGCGCCTGAGCATGGAGCTGAAGGAAATTCTCACATTCCATGTCGAGCGGATGCAGGTGGAGATCCACGAGCTTCGCACACACGCCGAGAACCTGCGCAGAGAGGTTGAAGAACTGCGCCGCGAGAACGAGATGCTGAGAAGGCGACTGCAAGAGGCAAATGAACCGCCAAGAGATGGTGACAGGGACCCCGACCGGCGCAGAGACGACAGGCCGCGACAGCAGCGCGACATGCCCAGGGAGGGAGAACGCGGCGAAAGAAGAGAAGTTGAACGAGCACGAGAGAACTTACAGCGGCGAGAACGCGAGGTGCCCAGAGACCGAGAGCGCAACGATCAGAGAGGGCCCGAGCCGTCCGAATAGTTGACTGCCAACGTGCAGTGACAAGCAGGAATGTGGCCGAGCAAACCACAATGTGCAACAGGACAGGTTTTGCACTGATGATACGCCGGTCGGTTGCAAAGACCGGACTAAAGCCGCTATGGATCTTCAGATGGCATGAGATGCGCGGTTGCAGCCGCAAGGCTGCGAGAAATCCGGGCTAGTTCGGGCAGCCGTGAAGACGGCGAAACTCCCGATAAATGAGGAATCCGCGAATGCCCGAGCGCCCCAGCAGAACAACAGCCCAGGTCGAAAGGTATCCCAAGGCGGCACTGCCCAGGCCTCCCAGGGCCAGGAATCCCACCAACTGCAGTTTCGGCATTTGTACCCAGAAATTGCTTTGGGATTCGGCGAGGCTCTCCAGAGAGGAACCGACGGCCTGTTCGCTGGCCTCGTAGTAGCTGGGATTGGCCTGCCGGCAGGCCTCCCAACCCTGTACCTGCTGGCTGTGGATCTCGAATTTGGAGCGTGCTGAATGATACTCGCCCGAGATCAGCAACACGCAGATGCAGGCAGAAGTAATGCCGGCACATATCGCAAAAAAGGATGTTATTTTGCTGAATCTGGTTGTTCGTTTCATCGCGTTACCCCTATACAAAACATAGGAAATCCCCGGCCCCAAGCAAGAATCGGCAAGGCTAATGCCGTGGGCCTTTCAGGGCCCCTGACTTTTCGCCCTTGCCCGACACATAAGCAGAGGGCCTTTTCCTGCCCAATAATGCTTGATTGCCGCGTTTGCCCTGTCGCGCAAGACTGGAGAAGAATCTCAATATTTTCCAAGAATTATGCAAATAGCTTGACTGCATGCACGCGGGTCCTATAATTGTAGGTAGTGATTTAGGAACGAGGGCACCGTGGATCATCAACCTCTGTCGGCCTTTCTGCCTTCAGCTGTGTGCTTGGAGCGGGCACAATTCATGTCAAGGCAGTTTTAGGGCTGCTCTCATGGAAAAGGGCGGTACAGAAAGACGCAATGGGCACTGCCGCAACAAGCAGAGTCCACGTTTGGAGTCAGGGACAGGTCTATCCACTCATTGCCAATTCTCCAGCCTTCAGGTCCCCGGTTGTCCGGACTGACGATCGATTCGGGCTGGCGAGTTAAATGTTTGGCTGGTCAGAGCATGGATTCGTTAAGGTGATGATTGAGACCGAACGGTTCTGAAGATTTCAAGGAAGGCAGACTGGTACGCTCGCGAGGGGCGAAAACCGCGGAAGAACGTTGCCCTTACGTCAATGGCAGCGGCTTAGTAGGAGATGAGGTGATGAAAACGAGAATCTGCACAGCATTTGCCATAGCGTGGGCAATGATGACCCTGTGCGCCGACGTGAATTTCGCCGCCAACGGCCTTGACATTCATTTTACAGACAATGGTGTCGTGCAAGACGGAGACGACTATGATGATGTCTTCGTCCACGGCAGCAGTGTCGTAGCCGTCACGGGAGGCACGATAGGGAAACTGTGGAGTCGTGACAATAGCATAGTCAACATCAGCGGCGGGCGTATTACATACGCCCAAAGTCACGAGCAGAGCACGATCAATATCAATGGGGGCACTGTCACCGAGCCGAGTATTTTGGACTACAGCGGCACAGTAAATGTCAGGGGTGGGACCTGCTGGAATATCACAGTAGGTGCCGGAACGCTGAATCTCTTCGGAGGCCAAATCATTGGGATGGGAATCTCTGCCCCTGCGCCGGGCGGAGCAGTACACGTCTACGGCCACGGCTTCGAGTACTACCCCGTTGCCGGTCTGAGTGACGGCAGGCTGGAAGGATTTTGGCGTGACGGAACACCTTTCAGCATTGATTTTCTGCGCGACGCTTATCGTGCGGCAGTCCTGCACGAAATCTCCGGTGACTCGGCCCCTGCTATAAATGCGGGCGAAGATCGAACTGTTCTGGCCACGGTGGGGACGACGGCCGAGGTCACCCTTTACGGCTCGGCATCGAGCGATTCCGACCTGGGCAAACTTGTGTACGAATGGACCTGGACGATAGACGGCATCACGTACAGTGCCAACGGCGCAAATCCCACGATAATGCTGCCTGTCGGTATCCACACCATCGAGTTGAGTGTCAGCAACGACAACGTCGACTTGGGAGCAGACAAGGTGGTGATCACCGTACAAACGCTGACTCAGCAGATCCACGGGGTCCGAGCCGCCAAGCTGAGGTTTCTTGAAGATATTGACGCCGTCTTGGAGAAGGAGAAACAAGCCGCCGGCGCGCTGACCAGGATGTTAATCAACGGCAATTTCGGCGATCTGGCTCGAAACGACGTAGTTGCCGCCCGGCAAACGATCTACTCCTCAATGGAGTATCACGTCAAGTCTAGAAAGATCCTTCAAAACAGCATTGGGAGTCTCCAGGACACACTGCTGCTTCTTGGTTCGCCCGTCGAAACCATGGAGTAGAGGTCTTCTTGCTTACTGCGGCAGTGTAAAAAGGAACGTGCTGCCTTCGCCCACCTGCGATTCGATCCAGAGGGTGCCGCCGGAGGTTTCAACTAGCTTCTTCACGATCGCCAGGCCGATTCCGGTGCCCTCTTCATCGCCGCTGGAAAGCGTCTGAAACATCTGAAATATGCTGTCAAAATGCTCTCTTCTTATTCCCCTTCCGTTGTCGGCAACACTGAACTTCCAGAAGCCGTCTTCTTCGGCGCAATCGATCCTGATCTGGCCCCGAGGTTTATCCATATATTTTACAGCGTTGTCCACCAGATTCTGAAAGATCTGTATCATTCGCGTCTTGTCACACATCAGGGCCGGCAGTCTGCTGGGCAGAGATATCGCAACGTTCTCCGGCGGAGCTAATGCCGTGATTACCTCCCGGAGCAGTTTATTTAGATCAACTTTCTGTTTCTCTTCTGCGAGACGGCCGAATTGAGAATACCGTAGGACACTGTCTATCAGTGAGTGCATTCGGCTCGCCCTTCCAAGGATTGTCTCGAGCAGCTCTCTACCATGCTCGTCCAATTTGTCGCCGTACTCGGCGGACATCATGTCGGCCAGATTTCCAATTCCCCGTAAAGGCGCTTTCAAATCATGGGCCGCAACGTGTGCAAAATCAACAAGCTCCCTGTTTGCAGCCGTGAGTTTTCTCATCGCTGTCTTCAACTCTTCGTTCAGGTCTTTCAAGGATTGCTCGTCTTGTTTGCGTCTGGTGATGTCTTTTACTATGTTTACAATACCTTTGACCTGACCGCCGTCCTTTATGAATTTGGTACCAACTTCCACAAGAACGGTCGCGCCACTCTTGTGCCTAAGCTTCAATTCTAGCGGGCTCACAGGTTCGCCACTGAGAACGGTATCCTTGAAGAGCTTGACCAGCCCCGGCAAGTCTTCCACGCCGAAGAGGCCGATGGCGGCAAAGTTCTTTCCAATCAGCTCCTCCCGCCTGTAGCCGAACACATCGGAGATTCTGCTGTTTACATCCAGTATTCTTCCGGTGTTGTCCAGGTAGCAAATGACGTCGGTAACATTCTCGAAGATTGTCCTGAGTTTCTCTTCATTCTTGCCTAACGCTTCCAGCACCTTTCTGCGCTCGGCGTCTCCGATCCTGAGGACTTGATTGGCTCTCAATAATTCAGCAGTGCGCTCTTCGACCATCCCCTCAAGATGATCCCGGTACTCCTTCAGTTCATTCTCAAGCATTTTCAGCTCGGTGATGTCTGTCACGATCCTGTCGAGTCCTGAAATAGCAGTTTCTTCGTCTTCGCCCGGAAGGCCCTGGTCTCTTACGTAGCGGATTTGCCCCGTATCCTTGTGGACCACCCTGTATTCCAAGCTGTATGGAACCTTGCCCCCGCAAGCGGGGCCAAGGGCGCTGACAACCCTGGCTCTGTCATCGGGATGAATACATCTGGGCCAGGATTCGGGATCTTGATAAAGCTCTTGAGAGGAATATCCGGTCCACCGGGCCCACTCCTTTGAGACGAAGAACATGGGCCCGGTCTCACCGAAACAGACAGAATAGACAGCACACCTAAAATCCTTAACCGAAGTTGAACATCCTTCCGCTGCCACACTGGCTTGGCTGTCCGGCGCGTGTGCGACAGCATCGCATTCGGCGTGTTTTGCCTTGCTAATGCAATGACGCGATGTCTTGATCTTCTTTGCAGTCCACATTCTATTGGTACCAGAATACCGGATCGATTAGCGGCTACAGTTCGAGCGTCCACGGATGATCCTTCCACGTCCGCCTTCACAGTACTATATGTCGGTCAAAAGGAAGTGACACTTTTCGTCAGCGACCAAAATATGGCGGTCTCTCGCAAGGACGCCATTGACAACGCCATAAGGGACCGAAAACACAGACTGTGCCGACTGCCAGCTCTCGAAAGATTCCTCTGCGACAAGGACAGGTCAGTTCGCGGTAAATCATTCACTCAGAATGCTCGGATGCTAACTTAGTTTCCAAAGCAGTGAGAGCTACTACCGAATTGGAAGTTGCGGGGTCTCCTGATGTCTCCAGGAGGGGCGAATGACGTTCTTCGTGCCTTACATTTCCCATCTGACTTGATAGCTGAGATTTTTGCAGCTTGATGAATTCAGAATACAGCAACCAGAATTTAAAATAAGGCCTCGCTGGCCGTCCAACCTGTTTCATTGCAAGAGCTTAGAAATATCTGCCAACGAAGTTAGCCCCCAATCCCTTCTGTCTTGGGAATTCTAAATTCTACATTCTCTTGGACTTGGCAATAGTCCGCGTATTGGCGTCAATAATCGATCCGGTTGCAGGTTCATCGCTCAGCAGTATCTCCTTGCCGATGGTGAAATCCCCAGTGGCCTGCGCGGGACTGCAAACTTGCAATCCCGACAAATCTGGATAGACCTGGCGTCGTCTGGCGTTGCAGCAAGACTTTATTGAACAATGAAGCTCTCGACACTCTGCATAGAGAAAAAAACCGCCAGTCTGATAACCACCGTCTTGCCTTGTTGCTATGGATTATGTTATGATAATTGCAAATGGGCAAACTGGGGAGCCCGGCCACAATTTAGAGAAAAATGTTGGCAGGCAAGGAACCTTTCTTGAATGAGGGGCAAAGTCACCGTGCGGAAGCTAAGTGGATTCACGTTGATAGAGCTTTTGGTGGTGATTGCCATTGTTTCACTGCTGATGGCGATTCTGTTGCCGACCCTGCAGCGGGTGAAGAACCAGGCGCGGACAGTTGCCTGCCAGTCAAACCTACACCAATGGGGCCTGATGTTCTCGATGTACGCAACCGCCAACGACGACAAATTCTTTCAGGCTGTGGCCGGTGACACTTGGGTCGAACCGATGCAGCCTTACTACGGCAACTGCAAAGATTCACTCTTCTTGTGCCCGATGGCCGCCAAGCACTACGTCGCCGATCCTAACAGCCTCGTCACAGACCCGGCGATAGACACCGTCACCAAGAAACGCTTCTGGGCCCTGAAGTACATTGGCGCCGGCACGAGATCTCACGCCTGGCTGCTGTTTGAGCCGAAGCCTCTCTGCAGCTACGGCCTGAATGACTGGATCATGGATCGTCCCGCCGGCCCGCCGGGCACCGACAGCCTCTGGAGGACTTCCAACATCAGGGACGCAAGCAACGTTCCTGTATTCGGCGATTGCGCGTGGAGGGGAGCACGTCCCCATTACCTGGACCCACCTCTGCCGGACGGAGATATTCCGCTCAGGGATCCGCTGAATCCTTCCGGCAACTACAGCGCGATGCAGTATTTCTGCATCGATCGGCACCGAGCAGGTGCCAACAGCGTGTTCATGGACGGCTCTGTCCGGAAAGTAGGGCTCAAGGAATTGTGGACACTGAAATGGCATCGATACTTTCCGACAAACGGCCCCTGGACCAGAGCCGGCGGCGTCCGACCGTCCGCATGGCCGCAATGGATGCGCCGATTCAAGGACTACTGAAATCCGGCTCGGATGCCGCTTCAGGGAGGTTCTCGGTTCCCTGGCACCGACGGACTCATGCGTAACCATTCCTTTTTCAACCTGAATCGAGCTGAATCCGTAGGTCCTCACGACGTATGACGCAGAGGGCCCCTGGTGCGGAAAAAACGGTAAATGCAGAAAAAGCGTTACGTTTGGCGCAACCGATGGCACTTATTGACAGATTTGACGATAGGTTTGCTCAAAAGCACGAAACTGCGTCAAAGAATTTGGAAGCTCCTGGGCAAGTGTATTTCTTTTGCACTGCCATATAGGCCCCTGCTTAACTCAACCCACCTCCTCCTGAAAGCAGGGGCTTTTTTTCTATCTGCACCTCGAGAGGCGGCTCCCGGATTGGTCCGGACGCACCAGCGGCAAGGGCTGGCAAAAGGGCGTGCTGTGCAGAGACACTGCTGGTGTCCACCGGCATCAGTTAATGGGATTGGGGTCCTCGAAGCCACACCAGAATCTAGCGGTGTTCTTGGTCTTGTGCAGCCAGTCCGCGTGACCGTCGAAGAAAAGATTGTTGCAGCCGTCCCCGCGATGGCGATTGGCGGCGATCCGGCGAGTGAGATTACTGCCCTTGGTTTCCCGCGTCGAGGCAGGCAGGTGCGTGCTCGACCAGACGTCCAGATAGTTGAATCTGGAAAGGATGTCCAACTCATATCTGTCGCGAACCACAGGGCGCCACTCTCCCGCAGAGTTGTCCGCCATGTAGATGCGCATGGCCGGAGATTTGATCTGACCGAGCTTGGTCGGTTCATCCATCTGGTTGCCCCTGTCGCCGGTCGAGAATCCCGGATCCGTCATATCCCAGGCGTTCACAACGTAGTCCACAGTCTGCTCGCCATTGCTGTGACCGTATTGGCCAACTCCCTGACGAGGAAAGGATGGGCACTGGTATACATCCACCTCCCGGTAATCCTGGACATGCTTGTACTCGCTGCCCAGATAGGGAATAAATGCCAGTATCCATTTTACCTCATGGTCCAAGGCCCGGGGAATGTAATCCTTGTTGTCCATGGCATAGGCGGTCATAGCCACCCCCAGCTGCTTTAGGCTGCTCAGACAATAGACGGCTCGGGCCTGTTTGCGCACCCGCTGCAGAGCCGGCATCATTATCCCCATCAACAGCGCAATAATGGCGATCACAACCAACAATTCAATCAATGTGAAACCCCTGGCGCTGTCCTCTCGGCAACCCTTATCCTCACTGGTCATTCTGCCACCTTTCTCAGTCCGCCCCGACTGGTTGTTTCCCCACACGCCCATGACTCGGCCATACTTCTCCAAATCGCCAAGTGATACGATACCATATATCCAATAGGAGTACAAGACCAAAGAGCCAAAAGCGCTCTCTGGGCGACTATATACCCGCGGCAGGGCCAGTCGCCAGCCAAACCGGCGGAAAAAATGTTAAATTCGGAAAAAACGTTACATTTGGCATAACCGCTGGCACTTCTAAGTAGTCTTAGGATTGCTCGTTCTCCAGGGACGGAGGCACAAATAGTGTATTGGACAGACACTATTGCCAAGGTCCCTGCCTTACGCACTCCCACTCCTCCTTGGGGCAGGGACTTTTTTCAAAGAGCAGGCAATATTGTCGGATTCGCAAGCGTCTTGTTCGATCGACGGTGCGAATGAGCGGTGTCTGCAATGAGCCCCTGCCGACTTCACCGCCCTCCTTCAAGCAGGGGCTTTTTTCCGTTTGACAATCGGATGTGTATAGGCTAATAGAGAAATAAGTTCGAAATACCCATTCATTTTAGGAGGTACACGCAATGAAACAGTCAGCAATTCGCCAGATTTTCCGAACACTTGCCTTTGTGATTCTTCTGACACCGTTGGTTCCGGTCTCGGCGGGCTCTGCCAGGCGGCCTATTGAAGGGGACTGGCGGCTCCAGATCGACGTCGATGGCCAGCAATTGCCGTCGATCCTGTCGCTTTCCACAAACGCCGACGGCTCGCTCAAAGGTGAGTGGCTTTGTTTCTGGGGCATCACCGAGCTTAGGGAAATCAAGTACGAAGGCAGGCAACTTAGTTTCGCGATGACCATTCGACTCGACGAAGGCGATACTGACACAAGATTCACCGGATCTCTCAAGCAGGGCGAGCTATCAGGGGTTTTCTCAAATAGTACGGGCGAATACCAGGCCCGGGGCCGACGTATCAGAGGGATACCGACGGCGGCGGGAACCTGGCAGACAAAGTTCAAGATGGGCGAGAGGGAAGTCACCGCAGAGCTCGTCATAAAAGCGGACGATCAGGGCAAACTCAGCGCCGATTGGAAAAGCCAATACGGCGAACATGAAATAACAAACGTGCAATTCAAGGCCGGCAAGCTCTCGTTCGACCGCAAGAGCAGGATCCAGGACCGGCAGTGGGAATCGAGCTTCGAAGGAACAGTCAAGCAACACAGGCTTTCCGGCACTATCAAGTCGGATCGCGGTGAGATTGCGCTGGAAGGAAACCGCGCGGGCGCCCTGGTTGTCGGCCAGTGGGAGCTTGACGTCAAAGCGGACTCGTGGACAAGGAAAGAATTGCTGAGGGTGTTTCCCGATCTGAGCGCAAGATATGGCGCAATCCCAATCGCAAGGGTCAATCTCGACGGCAAAGACGTGACGTTCAAGACGACTCTTGAGGTCGGCTACGAAACATTGGACATCAGCTTCGAAGGCCGAATCGAGGGAAGGAAACTTGCCGGCAAGATCACCAGTTCGGTGGGCACTGCTGAGGTGACGGGCGAGAAAAGGCGCCTGACGCGTGCCGGCAGGCAAGCCCCGCGGATAACGAAGGCCCCTCGCGATCCGGATGTCATCTATGTCCCTACGCCGCAGGAGGTCGTGGACAAGATGCTCGAAATGGCGCAGGTCACAAAGGACGATCTGGTTTACGACCTCGGCTGCGGGGACGGGAGGATTGTCGTGACGGCAGCCAAGAAATACGGATGCAAGGCCGCGGGGTACGATTTGCGTCCCGGGCGGATCCGAGCGTCGTTGGAGAATGTCGCAAAGAGCAACGTTGGACACCTGGTCACAATAGAGCAAAAGGACATTTTCACTCTGGACCTCAGCAAGGCGGATGTGATCACGCTCTATTTACTTCCCGACCTGAACGTCAAGCTGATCCCACAGTTGGAAAAACTCAAGGACGGCTCGCGAATTGTCTCGCACGACTTCGATATGAAGGGAGTCAAGCCCGACAAGGTGGTCGAACTTAGCCTTGAAGACGATTGGGACCAGCACACCATCTATCTATGGACCACACCGCTAAAGAAGGAAAGCACAGGAGATTAGGACACAGAGTTCGGGTTTAGTCTCTGGTTAGACCTGCGCGTCAGCGCTCAGACGCGTACAGAGAATTCGCGAAATGTCGGATGGGAAAGGTCAATTGGAGATAGGACTGGAAGCCTTAACTGGATTGCTCGATGAATTTCGAAGCGGAAAAACAACCAACCGGAGGCTCGACGGGCTCGCACTGGAGCACCATCTAAGAGAGCTATCCGCAGGATGGGACCGGAGATTTCCAGGCTTGCCGCGAGAAAGATATCCCTATGCGTCCTTGAGAGGCGTATTTCGCAGAGGCCTCAGGGATGAGTACTTGAAGAAGATCATCGAGAATCTGCTGGAAGCTGACGGGCTGGAGACTGCAGGCAATGCAATAGTGAATCCCGCCTGCGTTTTCGGCAGGCATGCGAGGGACATCGCATCGCGTCTCGGTCATTTCCAAGTCATAGCAACCGACATCGACCGGCGGTTCAATTGGCTTTACGAGCGCATCGTCTGGCGCAGAAATCCCGACAATTACCAATTCGCGCAGGATGACATCTTCAATCCAAAACTGAAAGCGGAACCGATAGCGGTTGTGTTCTTCGGGGCATGCGGTTCGGTATCGGACGGTGCGATAGACTATGCGATACAGACCAATTGCCCTTATCTGATCTGTAGAACCTGTTGTCATGACAACATCGGCGGAAACACAACGATCACAAAAAGATTCAACGCCTTGAATTGGGCCTTCAGGCTGAAGAATTCCGTATATGCCACAAGACGAGAGAAAGGCGGGGGCGATTATTTCTCGCCCCAATACTCCAGGGATCGATATCCCCAAAGCCAAGCGGCAGGAGTCCTGAGCAATTCGGATGAATTCATGGAGATAAGCCGCAATTCTGTTGATAGTGACGTCTGCCGTTCAATCATTGATCTGGACAGATATCTGCATCTTGTCGAAGGCGGCTATGACGTCTTGTACAGAGCCGAACTGTTCGTTGCCCGAAAGAATAATTAGGCTGACGCCAGACAACAGACACCGGCAATGTTGAACGTTCGAGTCTTGACTTGCCGGCGAGTTGTCTCAACTAGGTTGCATTCGCGACCTTTCCGGGTATAATGTGCCGATGAAAATGTACAAGCATGCTTTAGCACTGAATCCGTATTTTGGCCATTCCACTCCGACCATGGGGATGTTTCCCCCGACCGGTCTCGAGTATATCGCCGCGAGCATGAAGGATCTCGTCGGCAAGGTAACGCTTCTCGACCTTCGATATGAAAGGGCCTACCAGGACCCCAAGACGCTTTCGGCGTTCATCGCCAGTGAGATTGACCTGCTCTGCATCAGCGTCCAATGGGGGGCTCAATACAGGAGGATCTGCGAGTACATCTCGCAACTACCCCCCGACGTCTGCACGGTCATCGGCGGTTACAAGGCCACTCAGGACGTCGAGGAAATGTTCGAGAGTTGCCCGAATATCGATATGATCGTGCGAGGCGAAGGCGAAGAGATCATCCAACAGATCGTAAAAGGCGTCCCAAATGAGGATATTCTCGGGCTTTCCTACCGCAAAGACGGAAGAGTCGTCCACAACGAAATCCATCCTTTGCCGGATGTAGCGGCTATTGCGTATCCCAACCGGTCCCTCAGAAGGCACGATTACTACTGGATCCAGCTCGGCGTCCGACTGAGCAGCATTAGCTTCGATACGATACTGACGACGAGGGGATGCCCGTTCAAGTGCAAGTTCTGCACGTTCAGTCTAAACCCGCTTGGGCAAAAGAGGAGCTACACTGAGCGCCCGCTCGAATCGGTTATTGAGGAACTCAAGCAGGTAAAGGCCGATTTCGTCCTCTTTAGCGACGACAATTTTTTCACGAATCCCAAACGAAGCGAGAAGCTTTGCGATCTGATTATCGAGAACAATATCAACAAGACGTTTGCCGTCCAGGCCCGCATTGACATGGCAAAACATCCCAGGATCCTTGAGAAGGCATGGAAAGCAGGCTTCAGGATATTTCTGATAGGGGTCGAGTCGCCTCACGATCGAATCTTGAAACATCTCTCCAAGGGTATCACCCAGCAGCAGATCCGGGACGCGTTTGCAGTTCTGGAGCAGTACGATTTCTTTCTGCACGGCTACTTCATCTACGGCAACATAGGCGAGACCGAAGAAGAGATGCTCTACATCCCAAAGTTCGCCAAGGAGCTCAAGCTCGATTCCATCACTTTCCAGAAACTCCGCGTCGAGAAGTTCTCGCCCCTGAAGGAGATAGTCGAGTCAACGCCGGGCTACCACTTCGACCGTATCGGCGGCCCCGTGTATTCGGACCAGTACGGGCGCAACGAGTTGAAGCAAATCCGAAATAAGATTCGGCGAGAGTTCTACGACAGCCGACAGGTTATCCACATCGTCAGAAAAATCGGTCGGCTCGGGCTTTTCGGTTGGCGCGATTTGATGGTCGTGCTTCCCAATCTGCCACGCCTGTTTTACAAAATGGCCAAACGAAGCAGCGGAAAGAGGAGATAAGACGGCCCCGCGCAGCGGCGAGAAGAACTTGTTCGGCTTTTTTCGGCTGGCTTAACCAAGAGCGTTCGGTTATACTTGCCCCAATTGAAAGGATGGCTCGATGATCGAAGAAAAGAAGGAACTGAGCGACAGTGAAAAACGCGAAGCATCGCTGGAACGTCTTCGTCAACTCCGAGAGAAATTGTTCTCAAAGGACATATCAACTGCCCGGCTGGCGGGATTCAATCTTTCGTGGATGCAGGAAGACGGTTTGGCTATCCTCAAGGAGGCATTGTTCGGCGACTATCCGAAGACCACCAAGAAAGCCGCGGCCTACGGGCTCAGAAGCATGCACGGCCGGATGAAGAAATTGGGCGCCGAGGTTCTCGAGCAGGGGCGAAGTCATAGCGACCGCATGACCAGGGAAGCATGTGTCAAGGCCCTGGCGATAATCAAGGGGCAGATTCCCAAGCGGACCGGGCCCAAGCCGGGCAAGGGCAAGATAAAGGGAATCGCCCAAAGAAGAAGTGCGGGGCCCCGGTCGGCACGGAGACGATAAGCTAAGATGCCTCTCAAGTGAGAAGGAGCATCGGGCATGAACGATCAACTTGTTCGACTCAAAGCAATGATGCTGGCCTTTCTGGCCGTATGTGTACTGCTGACAATGTCATGGGGCTGTCGGGGCAAGGAATCCGGGCCGGAACCCGCCGAACGGGTAACCGACAGTAATGCCCCCGAGACTGTCACCGAGACTAAAACGGCACCACAAGAAGAACCAGCCGCATCTTCGGGCAAGATACCCTTGCGAGTCTTGTATGTCGGCCTGCCTGAGACCGAACGTCAGAAGGATTTTGTGACGTTCCTGGGCAGGCATTTCACTGAGGTCGAGACCGCCGACTACAACAGCTTCAAAGAGGAACAAACCGAGGACTGCGACGTGGCTATCTTCGATAAGGACGGGCTCGAATGGAAAGCACTCGATATTCGTGTTTCCAACCGGTATTGCCGCCCCACAATCTCCTTGGGAGTGCCCGGAGCGTTCTGGGTACGAAGCGTCAGCAGAAAGATGGGGTACATGTGAAACTGCTTAACTGATGCGGCTCATGGTGAGTCGTTCGACCATCAGGTTTTTCACAGTCCACTCAAGGTTGACGTCAAGCTTGAAGAAGTTGACACTCCCGGCAGCTATCTGCAGACGCTGCCACCCGGCATCACGCTCGGTAAGAAGATGAAGGTCTGGTATGTCCAGAAAGCGAAGACCCGAATAGAGGGCGTTGTTTGCAGAGTGAGAGACCCAGAGAGCACGCCGGATCTCGAGACCGTCATGCTGGGCTTCGCCCCGGGCAAGTCCTACGCAGCAGCCGCCATTTGTCGTCACGGCAACTTCTTGCAGTGGGGCTACGCCGCCGCTCCGTCTCGAATGACCCCGGCTGGACGGAACCTGTTCGTCAACTGCATAGCCTATATCCACAAATTCGACGGCCAACGTCCAAGCTATTGAGGCCTGCCCCGGAGAGCACGCGTTATTCGATAGTGTAATTGGCTCAGAGCCAACTCATCTGCGTCGGGCGTGTGGTTGTCGCTTTAGAACGTAAAGACGGGGCTCAGGAAGATTGGCTGAGTCTCGCTGGCGTTGGGTTCGCAGACATCAAGCGCCCAAAGGTGGTCCGTCAAAGGAACCAGCTTGGCCGGCTACCGACTCGACCGCCTGAAGACCGACGGTTTTGGGATTGTTCTCGATGGCCGGATCGGTGCCAGAGCAGACGCAACAGTCCAGGACACCGACTTTGGCAGCTCGAGCTTCTCCGGCGAAGTGCCATCAGAGTGGCCTGGTTCGGGAGTTCTTCAGGGCATCGAACAAATGGCTGCCTCGACACGGCCTTTTTCCTCACCCAATCGGTATCCCGAGAAACCGCTTTTGGGGCCACACAGAGCGTTTTCGCGCCCCCCGGGCGTTGTTCACGAGCCAAATTGTGAAAAAAAATGCAACATTCCGAAAAGAGCGTTACGTCTGGCATTTCGGCGGCACTTTACTATAGTTGTTACGAGGTCCTATAAAAGACGACCAGAAAGGCAAACACAATCAGCAGGACATAAAGAATGGCGCAAACGCATACTTAGTTCACATCCCCCTCCTAAGAAGCCGAGTTGGCCGGCCGCACTCAGGTGTGGCCGGCGGACTTGGCAAAGATAGAAGCAAAATCGCTGTTCATTGAGTGCCCCTCTCGTCATGCTCTCGCAGTTCGAGATCGTCATGTTCGTCCATTTTTTCTCGTGGCGCCGCCAGGTCGATCTTGAAATCTATCGCCGCCACACGCAGCAGCAAAGTGCAGGCAATCAGTGCGTAAATGCAGGGCGTCTTGCGCATGTGGCTGGCGAAAACCGAATACATGATGCCGAGGAATATAGCCGGTCGTGCGCGGAAACCGCGGTAGAATATCTGGGGCGCCTCCCTTGTAGACACTTTTCTGTGCAATCCGCTGCCGACCTCTGATCGTGCCTCCTCCGGCGGCGGTCAGAAACGCGCAAATGAGAATGCCGAAGATGTCAAACCGCTTCCTCTGACCGACTTAAGCCCCGTAGGCTGTGAAAGCAAACGCCCCTAAGAGGTCGAGAAAGTATATTTCTGCCGGCAATGCTCCGCACTCCTACGTGTATTTCGCACACAACGCCACCGCATCCCCTGTCTGGTCTTTTCCCTCTGCATTGGCTGGGCAGGTTTTTTCTATGCTGACGGAACTGTCCAGCCCGGCGTTCAGGAACAACGTCTGTGGCTCGGAACGAGCATCATAATCCGGACAATTGTTGTATACAAAAAAACCGTTACATTCGGAACATCTTCTGGCACTTAACAGTAGTTAAGTATAGAAGTTAGGTTTTCCATGGAAGGAGGTTGATAGTGTGCTGAGAAGTACACTATCGCATAAGCCCCTGCTTAACCATTCCTCTCCTCCGTCAAGCAGGGGCCTTTTTCAATCGCACTTCACTTTCGCCTGAATTTCTCGAAGCACTCCGGCTGCAATCGCGTATCTGGTGCCATCCGGCCGGGCTTGTCTTGATCGCCGGCTGCGCCGATTTCGCTGCGCGGCTCTTCGCTTTCGCTCTGTGTAAATATGCCTTGGCCCCGCTTGCGGCGACAAGTCCAGGATATATCACAATCTACGCCATTTCGGGGCACAGCTTTTTGTTTGTATTTGAGCCCAGGCTCGACCAATGATCAGCTTGGCGACTCATCGGATCGTGTCGCTGCGAAGTCTGTAAAAAACCCTGGGACCAGACCTGCGATGGCACCCATCCTGAAAAAAAGTCAGAAAATTCCAAAAAAGTCCCGTCATTTTTGGTTTGGCAGACGCCTTTACTTGTATGGAGGTAAGGGTGGGAATTGAGGTGTACTTAGCTATTTGTTCAGGCCCCTGCTTGTCAACTGGCCCACGGCCCCCAAAAGCAGGGGCTTTTTTCACAGTCTCAGCAGCATACGAAACGGCCGCGCTGAGAGCCCCGACGGAGACACTATCGGGCGGGGACGGCTCGGCGGTGCGGCCCAGCTGTATCTTATCGCCTACAGGCAATCCACTACGAACGCAATGCCGACTTTGAGGGC
>LJTR01000347.1 GCA_001303465.1 Phycisphaerae bacterium SG8_4 | reverse complement strand
TCGGCCGAGGCGCTCGGCGCAAATCCTCGGTTCAAGGACAATTATGTCACGTATCTGGCCAGCGGCCAGGTATACGGAAAACCCGTCTCGATAACCGAGTGGAACGTTCCGTTTCCCGAGGTCGATCGCTTCACGGCTCCTTTGTACGTAGCAAGCATATCGGCGCTGCAGGGTTGGGACGCCCCCATGATATATAATTATTCGCAGCGCACATTCGGCAAGCCATCCCGGCAGGGTACCTGGTCCACGTTCTCCGATGTCGCCATCACGGGTATGATGCCCGCCTCTGCATTGTTGTACCGGCAGGGGCATGTCTCCGACGCGGCGAAGAGTTACTGCATCATGCTCGACAGAGAATCGCTCTACTTCAAGAGCAGCCATCCGAGGAACATGGCTACTCTGCGAACGCTCATCGAGCAGAGTAAAGTCACCGTCGGCCTGCCCGAAACAAAGGAGCTGGATTGGGACCAGCAGACGAAGGTCCGGGCAGAGACAACGGTAATTACCGACACCGACAGAGATTTCATACCGGCCGGCCACAACTTCGTGCGATCCGACACCGGTGAGCTTACCCGCAACTGGCTGAGGGGCTATCAGATCATCGACACCGACAAAACTCAGGCCGCCCACGGATGGATAGGCGGCGAAAGCTTGGGTTTGAAGCAGACCAGTTTCGAAATAGCAACACCCAAGGCGGCGGTCGCAGTCTCCAGTCTGGACGGCGAGGCGATCGGCAGATCTCGGAAAGTGCTGATCAGTGCAGTCGCCCGGGCAGTTCCTTCGGAGGGTGACAGAATGCCGATGCTGTCCGAGCCGGTTGAGGGCCGAATTAGAATTGCAGGTCCGCCGGGATTGAGGCTGATTCCGATGGCCGGTGACGCAAGCGGATTAGGCGCACTCGATGTCGAATACACTGACGGCAAGTATCTTGTTGAGCTCCCGGCACAGTCTGGAACGCATTGGTTTATGCTGGACGCTGAAGATTAGCAGTTTCCATTCGGGCTGTATTTTGCATTCTTATTCTCGGCGAACTTCTCGCACGCGGCGTCGATGATCTGCAGCATCTGCTCTGTTGAGAGGCCGGAGGCGTTGCGGGCGGCGGCGATCATCGTCTGGCATTCGTTGGAATCCATGAATCGCGTCGACTCCAGCAGCCGGGACTCATCTTCCCTGGGGACTACGAGAAAACCGTGTTTGTCCGCATGGATCAGATCGCCGGGCCTGACGGTCCGCCCGAACACTTCCACCTGACAATTCCAGCGCACCGGATGGCTGTAGGCGTGTCCCACGCACAGGCGTCGTGCAATTGCCTTGAATCCTACCGTGTGTATTTCATCGATGTCTCTGACCGCGCCATCGGTTATTGTTCCTATGCATCCCAGGGCCTTGTGAACGCCGCTGTTTACTTCACCCCAGAATGAACCATATGTTTGCGGCTTGTCCAGGTCCTGCACAACTACGATCTTGGGTCCGGGCATCGACCCGACGTATCGCCTGTACTCGCTCCACGCGTTTGGATTCTGTTTGCGGTGCTCAACATTGCCCGGCTCGACCACCACCGTTACTGCATAACCGGCCATAGGGCCCATCTCGGGCGTGAAGTCACGACACACTTCAATGTTGAACCCGTCCTTGCCGGCATCCGATTTTGTGATCTGTTCCCAGCCGTTATAGACAGCCGGCGTGTTCCATCGCTGCAATTCCAGCAACTCGGCATTAGATAAAAGTCGATTATCGGGGTGTTCCATGTCGATTCTTCCTTTCTTGAAACAGGCCACATTTGCTGGTATATTTACAGCACAATGAACGAAAAATCAAAATGCAAAATGCAAGAAATTCACCGCCGAGACCGCAGAGGCCGCGGAGCAAAGATTGAATTCAGTGATCTCGGCGATCTCCGCGCTCTCTGTGGCGAATGAGGATATCGACAATTGAATCGGACACACATAGCAAAAATCTCTTCTGAGCTTTCACTTCGACCCAACCAGGTGGAGGCGACGGCCGAACTGCTCGACGGCGGAGCTACCGTGCCGTTTATCGCGCGATATCGTAAGGAAGCCACGGGCAGCCTGGATGAAGTCGCCGTTATGGCCATACGAGACAGGCTGAGTCAGTTGCAGGAGCTGGATGACAGGCGACAATCAATAATCAAGTCTCTCGAAGAGCGTGAGCTGCTCACCGAAGAGCTCAAAGAGCAGATCGAACGCGCCGAGACGATTACGATCCTGGAAGATATCTATTTGCCCTACAGGCCCAAGAGGCGAACGCGGGCGACTATCGCGAGGGAGAAAGGCCTGGAGCCTCTGGCCGAATTGATTCTCGCCCAGAACCCGACCACCGATCCGGCGTCTGAAGCAAAGGCCTTCGTCGATCAAGGCAAGGGGGTCGAATCTGCCGAGGATGCTCTCGCCGGTGCCAGGGATATTATAGCCGAGTGGGTCAATGAGGACCAGACGGCGCGAGGAAGGATTCGCCGGCTGTTCTCGCGTGAGGGTTCTTTTAGGACCAATGTTGCCAAGGGCCAGGAGGCCGAAGGTAGCAAATACGAGGACTACTTCGACTGGAGCGAACCCGTTGCCAAGGCGCCGTCACACAGGGTTCTGGCAATGCGCAGAGGTGCTCGAGAAGGCTTCTTGAAGTTGCAGGTCGACGCGCCCGAAGAGCAGGCCCTTCGGACACTGGATGATCTTTTTGTGAAAGGACACTCGGCCTGCTCGATGCAAGTGACGGAGGCCGTGCGCGACGGCTACAAAAGGTTGCTTTCTCCCTCGATGGAAACGGAGATTCTTGCCGCGACTAAAGAGCGGGCCGACTCCGAAGCTATAAGGGTCTTCGCTGACAATCTGCGGGAACTGCTGCTTGCACCGCCGCTGGGGCGCAAGAACGTGCTGGCAATCGATCCGGGATTCAGAACGGGGTGCAAAGTTGTCTGTCTCGACAGGCAGGGCCAGTTGAAGTGTTCCGACGTGGTCTATCCCCATCAGGGTGAGAGAATGGCTGCGTCCGGCGCGTCGAAAATAACGTCTCTCTGCAAACAATACGATATCGAAGCAATCGCGATAGGCAACGGAACCGCCAGCCGCGAGACCGAATCGTTTATCAGGGGCATCGAACTGTGCAAGGACATCCCCGTAGTGATGGTTAATGAAAGCGGTGCCTCCGTTTACTCGGCGTCGAAGGTGGCCCGGGAGGAATTTCCCGATCAGGACGTGACGGTTCGCGGTGCAGTTTCGATCGGGCGCAGGCTCACCGACCCTCTCGCCGAGCTGGTGAAGATCGATCCCAAGTCGATCGGAGTCGGTCAATACCAGCACGACGTGGACCAGTCGATGCTGAGGCAAAGCCTGGATGACGTCGTGACAAGTTGTGTCAACAGCGTGGGCGTCGAGGTAAACACCGCCAGCAAACAGTTGCTCACGTACGTCTCGGGGCTCGGGCCGCAATTGGCTCAGAACATTGTCGATTACCGAAATGAAAACGGTCCCTTCGAATCGCGAAACCAACTGAAGAAGGTTCCGCGTCTCGGCGCGAAGGCGTTCGAGCAGGCGGCGGGTTTTCTGAGAATACGGGATGCGGCTAATCCACTCGATTCGAGTGCGGTGCATCCGGAGAGTTATCACATTGTCGATTCGATGGCTGCCAACGTTGGAGGTACCGTCGGACAATTGATGACCGACAGCTCACTGCGTACTGAGGTGCGCCTGCAGGACTATGTCACTGACACTGTCGGGTTGCCTACGCTGAATGATATCATGCAGGAGTTGGCCAGGCCGGGAAGGGATCCGCGTGAACAGTTCGAGGTATTCAGCTTTGCCGACGGCGTCGAAGAAATCGAGGATGTCGAGGTCGGCATGAGGCTTCCCGGTATTGTCACTAACGTCGCGGCCTTCGGGGCGTTTGTGGATATCGGAGTGCACCAGGACGGCCTTGTGCATATCAGTCAACTGGCGAACCACTATGTTAAGGACCCTTCTGATGTAGTGAAGGTGCAGCAGAAAGTCACCGTTACAGTGCTCGCCGTGGACATCGCAAGGAGGCGGATCAGTCTGTCGATGAAAGCCAAGTGAGGATGAAGAATCCAGAATTGTGGCTTCTGCATTCTAAGTTCCGAATTTATACGCGGCCCCCATCCCTCTCCGACAGCTCTCGCAGCTACAGATGCCTGCGCATTTCAGGCGCGACAGGCCTGCGAGGTCCTTGGTTTCCAAAAATCTTGCCCCTTTAGCCTTGATTTTGCGCAAGGCCAGCCTGCCCTTTCTTCTGTCACGTGAGCCCAGCGCGTCGACTATGACCCTGACATTCTTGCCGCGATGCAGCAACCCGACAGCCGTTGCGGCGATGGCGTCTTCAGTGCCAGCTCCGATCAGGATAAACTCGTTTGCCAGCAGCTCGCTGAGAAGTCTGTCTATCGTGGGCTCATCAAATGGATCGACGCAGCGTTTGTGCAGAATGACCTGGCTATGGGTGAGCAGTAAATCCGCCGGCAAGGTGCTTCTGGTGTCCGCCGGAAAACTCACTCGGTTTTTCAAAAGGGTATACGGTATCTTCCTTTGTCCGGCGGTACCGTCGATACAGTAATGGAACAAGCTGCTGCCGTTATTGTTTGGGTGAACCTCTGCGGTCGAAATTATCGGGACATTCTGATGTCTGGCCCATGCCATCACTCTGCGGATATTGACCAGAACCTCTGTGTGATCGCTTACGCATGCGTTGCCCTCGGCGAGTAAGAAATCGCGCTGCGTGTCGATATCCAACAGAACGTGCCTTCGTCTTTTTTTGCGCAGTTGAAGAATCATTTCTCAGGTCTCCGTTTCCTGGAATCTCCCACCACCAAATTCGCCCCCATAATATGTCTACTGTTTGTTACCTGCCTATAGGCTTCTGCTTAATAGTGCCACCTTGCATCGAGCGCGCAACGTTCTTTTTCATCTTACTACGCGGAGATTGCGGGAATGTTGATCTTTCAGGACAAAAAAGATCAAGTTAATGCCCAAACGCTAGCATTGGCGATTGGGCGAATTGGGTTTTGAGGTTTTACTTGATAAGATGCGCAATGACCAGTAGGGCGCCTACGGTTTGCCGCTCTTAACATATTTCTGGAGCCAATCTGTCATCTCCCATAGCATGTGCATTATCGACTCGCGTGCGCGATAGCTGTGGCTTTCGTGAGGCAGCATGACGAGTCTTGCCGTGCCGCCATGACCTTTGACGGCGTTGTAGAAGCGTTCGCTCTGCATCGGGTGCGTTCCGGAGTTGTTGTCCATCTGTCCGTGGATCAGCAGAATTGGCTCGTTGATTTCATCGGCGTGCATGAAGGGAGACATCTCAAAGTAAACTTCAGGCGCCTGCCAGTAGGTTCTTTCCTCGGACTGAAAGCCAAACGGCGTCAGAGTTCTGTTGTAGGCGCCGCTGCGCGCGATGCCGGCAGCAAACAAATCGCTGTGCGCCAGAAGATTGGCTGTCATAAAGGCTCCGTATGAGTGCCCGCCGATCGCAATGCGCCCCCTCTCGGCAACGCCTCTGCGGACGACTTCATCGACCGCCGCCTTGGCGCTCGCAACGAGTTGTTCGACGTACTTGTCGTTCGGCTCGTCATCTCCTTCACCAACAATCGGCATTGTAGGATTATCCAGCACGGCGAAGCCGGCGGCTAACCACAAGAGAGGTGACGAGCCGCTGACCCGCACAAACCT
>LJTR01000346.1 GCA_001303465.1 Phycisphaerae bacterium SG8_4 | reverse complement strand
GTGCTGGGCGAGATCGCAATTGTCCGTGTAATGCCCAATACGCCGGCCCTGATAGGCGAAGGGGCCAGTGCGCTGTTTGCAAACGAGCACGCAAGACCGTTTCTGGAAAAGGCTCTGTCAATCTTCTCATCTGTTGGCAGGGCGGTTGTGGTCGATGATGAAGATTTGATAGATGCCGTGACGGCGGTGAGCGGCAGCGGGCCGGCTTATTATTTCCTTCTGATGGAGGAAATGATAAGGTCCGGCGTCGAGTTAGGTCTGCCCGAGGCCGTGGCAAAAGATCTGGTGCTGCAGACCGCCAGGGGCGCCGGTCTGCTTGCGACCGAAGCCCAAAATAGGGGCGAAGGTCCAGCCGAGCTCCGCCAGAGGGTTACCTCGCCCGGCGGAACGACGGAGGCGGCGATTAAGGTGTTCAAGGAAGGCAAGGTAGGTGAGCTGGTGTCGGCTGCTATCACGAGGGCATGCGATCGGGCGAGAGAGCTTGCAAAATAGAAGACACCCAGAGCACAGCAACACCGATAACGATGGGCGAATTCCCGTCTGGCTGCTATCAATCAATATTGAACACCAGAGAAAGCAACTATTCCACGACGATTGCCTCTACAGGACACTCTTCGGCGGCCTGCTGGACGGTTTCCTCGTGCTCGGGGGGAACTTCCTCGCTGATAACCTGCGCAAATTCGTCGCCCATCTCAAAGACCTCAGGACAACTGTCAACACAAAGCCCACAAGCAGAACAGGTATCTTCAATTCTAACCTTCATTGCAATTCTCCTCACCTTGTACCCAAGAATCTTCTTCGTCTGCCTCCGACGGGATCCGATAAATGAGCAGGCAATCGCCGCATTTGCTCTCCGACATAACCTTCTTGACCGCTATAATTCACTCGCACAGAAAATACCTTCTGAAACAAAATTTGTCAAACTAAAATGTTTTGTTGAAGGTTCCTTTTTTACCTGCTATACTGGCCGCGTATCGGAATAATATGGTGGACAATCAGCAGGTAAGCACCAGTAGCTAAGTTATTTCCGGCCGGGTCCCATGCAGAGGTCCCATGCAGACCGAGACCGCGAACCTGGTCAGGCGGGGAACCGAGCAGCCATAAGCGTGCCGCTTGGTCGTGCTGTGGGTTAACCCGGCCATCTTTTTTATTGACTATTGTCTATTGACAATTGAATATTGAGCAATGGACGCAGACGATCTCAAGGGCAGAACGAAGGACTTTGCACACCGTTGCGTCAAATTGGCCTTGGCTTTGCCGCAAACACCTTTGGGCAATCACATACGAGGACAACTCATTAGATGTTCGACCTCGGTAGCGGCCAATTACCGGTCTGCTTGCCTTGCCCAATCTAAGCCGGCCTTTGTGTCGAAATTGAGCATAACGATAGAGGAAACAGACGAGTCATGCTTTTGGATGGAGTTCGCTATTGATGAGAGATTACTGAAGAAAGAACAAGTCCTCCCTCTGCTGCAGGAAGGTCGAGAGCTGACTTCGATCTTTATGTCGTCCAGGAAAACCGCCCGTGGACTTGCCGAAGGATCATAGCGTCGTTCTTTTTCAATAGTCAATAGTCAATAGTCAATAGTCAATGCCCTACACTGTTCTTGCAAGAAAATACAGATCGCAGACGTTCGATGATGTCATCGGCCAGGATCCTATTGCGCAGACGCTGAAGAACGCGATAAAGACCGGCAGGGTCGCTCATGCGTACCTATTCTCCGGCACGCGAGGCGTCGGCAAGACCACCATGGCACGAGTACTGGCCAAGGCGCTCAACTGCCTGGCCGTCGATGAGCCCACCACCAAGCCGTGCTGCAAGTGCGACAGTTGTGCTGCAATAAACGTCGGCGACGACATCGACGTCATCGAGATCGATGGAGCCTCGAACAACAGAGTTGGCGAGATTCGCGAACTCCGCGAGAATGCTATCTATCGACCTGCGCGTTCAAGGTTCAAGATCTACATAATCGACGAAGTACATATGCTCACGGTTTCGGCCTTCAACGCGCTTTTGAAGACGCTGGAAGAACCACCGAGCCACATCAAGTTTATCTTCGCAACCACAGAGCCCAATAAGGTCATTGCGACGATTCAATCTAGATGCCAGCGATTTGACTTTAGCAACATAGGCCCGGCAGCGATAGCCAAACAGTTGAAGGACATACTCGCCCAGGAGAAGATCAGGTACCAGGAGGATCTGCTCTTGCCACTGGCGAAAATGGCAAACGGCTCGATGAGAGACGGCCTGAGTCTGCTGGACAGATTGATAAGCGCCGGCGTCGAACCTCTGACAGTCGAGTTACTCGAGGAGTTTCTGGGCCAGCCCGACAGCGAGAAGATCTGGGATCTTATCGGACAAATCGGCGACAGCGACGCGGCCGGGACGCTGGCGGCGACAGAGGGCCTTATAAGTGCCGGCATAAGCGAGGTCCAGATTGTCGATTCACTGATCGACTATATGCGTGATCTGATGGTGGTCAAGTCCACGAGCCCCGACAGCGAGCTTGTGATCTTGACGGCACAGCAGCGAAAGCGGGCAGGCGAATTGGCCGAGCGATTTGACGTCGCCGCGCTCGTTTACAACATATCGACTCTCGAGAAGCTGAGATGGGCGATCAAGAACAGCGACACGAGCAGAGCGCTGTTGGAGGCGTCACTGCTGAGATTCGCGTTGAGCGAACACTTCCTGAACGTCGATGCACTTGTCGCCCAGTTAAAGGGCGGCGCCGGCACGAGTGCAAAAAAAAAAGCACCCGTAAACACTGAGAGCCGGCTGAGACCCGAGCCGGCGGAGCCTGTAATTCCGGCGGCGCCGGTTGAGAATAGTGATAGGGCGCAATCTCCGGCGCCTTGCGATATCCAGTTGATAAAGGACAAATGGCAGGATATTTTGAATCTCGTGAGTACCAGGCTCGGCCCGGGCACCAGTAGCCTGCTGAGTTGTGCCGTGCCAAGCCGAATTGAGAACGGTACGTTGGTGCTCGAATTCGATGTTTCCGACAAGGGCAAGGCTGACATATGTGCGAGCAACGGCCGGCCGGAGCAAATCGGGGCTTTCCTGAGCGAAAAATTCGCTACCTCGATCAGTGTGAGGATCGAAGTACCCGGCGCTGCGAAGACAAAGGCCGAGTCGAAAGCCGAACAGCAGAAGACCGGCAGTCAAAGGAGAAACGAACTGTTAAACGATCCCGCTGTCAAAGCAATACTTATGGGCCTGGACGCGACAATTACAGGTGTCGAGGAAAGGCAATAATAAAGATTGTTGACTACTGTCCCTGCCTTCGCAGGGATGACAAAATTACTGATTATGACCAGTGCATATACTGAAAGCTTGAGCAGGTTGATCGAGGAGTTTGGCAGGTTGCCGGGGATCGGCGAAAAGACGGCCGAGAGGCTGGCTTTTCACATATTGAAGGCCAGAGACGATGAGGCGATGAGGCTTGCCGAGGCGATTCGAGACGTCAAGAACAACATAAAACGCTGTGAGATCTGCTTTAATTTCTCAGAGGCGGCCGTTTGTCAAATCTGCTCTGACCCGCGGCGGGACAAGAGCCTGATATGTGTCGTCGAGCAGCCCAAGGATATCATAAGTCTGGAAAAAACAAGTGCTTGCAAGTGGATCTATCACGTACTTGGCGGTCACATAGCGCCGCTCGAGGGAATCGAGCCCGGCGATCTAACGATCGAGCAGCTCGTCGCGAGGGTACGCGCGGGCCAGGTCAAGGAAGTGGTAATGGCGACAAATCCCAACATGGCCGGCGACGGTACAACTCTTTATATAAGCTCGCTGCTCAGGACCACCGGCGTGAAGATCACCCGCCTTGCGAGGGGGCTGCCGACCGGCAGCAGCATCGAGTATGCCAGCGGCAAGATGCTCGCCGATGCCATAATCGGCAGGCAGGAATTGGAGTAATCTTCCTGCCATTTTACAAAGTTGCTCAATTGCCGGGCAGATCTTGACGAAATCTTCCTTGTCATCTATGATGTGAGGGTAATGTACCGGAACAGGAGTTTCTTGATGAAGCTGGAGATGAGAAACCAGATGCGGATGGAGTTGAGGATGAAGCTCGCTCCGCATATGATTCAATCGATGGAGATTCTCCAGCTGCCCATTCTGGCCCTCCAGGAGAGAATAGAGCAGGAGCTTAACAGCAATCCCGTTCTGGAAATGGTGGGGCCCGAAAGTCCCGACGATGTCGACATCGCCCAGGAGCCGGTTCAAGACGACGCAGGCGACAAAGATCTGGTAGTCGGCACGGATAATGACAAGGCCGAGGACTTCGCACGTCTCGACAGCCTCGGCGACGGATTCACGGATTATATGGACCAGGCGGGACCTTTCCGTCGGCGCCCGCGGGCCGATGAGCCGGACAAGAAACTCGAAGCACTTAAGAATACGGCCGCTCTTCCCCAATCGCTGCACGAATACCTGAGCGAGCAGTGGCGTTTGGTGGATGCCGCCAGGCCGGTGAAGATAGCCGGCAATATGATCATAGACTACATCGACAGCAGAGGATATCTGACGGTCAGATTGGAACAGCTGCACAACAAGGACCGTGGTGACTTCACGGTCGATGACCTGAACGAGGCGTTGGAACTCGTTCAGAAATTGGAGCCTGCCGGTGTTGGGGCGCGTGATCTGAAGGAATGCCTCCTGATCCAAATGGCCCAGAGCGGCGAAGACATGAGCTTCGAATCGGCTATTGTATCGGCGCATATGAATGAGCTGCTCGAAAATCATCTGCCCGACATTGCCAGGAAGATGAATTGCAGCATGGAGACTATCAATCGAGCCATCGAGCGCATGAGTAAACTCGACACGTCGCCCGGACTGCAGATAGGGCGTGATCAGAACCATCCCATAACGCCTGACGTAATAGTGGAGCTATCCGAGGATTCGGATGAATATTCGGTACGGTTGCCTGATTCCAATCTGCCGCATCTGAGAGTGAATGACTACTATTCGAGAATGGCGAAAGATTCGCACGTGGCCGAGAAGACGAGGAAGTTTCTGCAGAATAATCTTCGTTCCGCTCAATGGATCATGGATGCGATAGAGCAGCGAAAGAATACGCTGCTGAGGGTGACAAAGGCGGTGGTCAAGTTCCAGAGAGACTTTTTTGAGAAAGGCCAGCAGCACCTCCAGCCGCTGCCGATGGCGAAAGTCGCTGAGGAAGTCGGCGTCCACCTTGCAACAGTCTCGCGGGCGGTCTCCGGCAAGTACCTCCAGTGCCCCCAGGGGATATTGCCTTTACGCAAGTTCTTTTGCGGCGGTCGGGAGGATGCCACGGGCCGGGCTCGCAGCTGGGAGGCCATCAGGGCCAAGCTGCAGCAGATTATCGACGAGGAGGACAAAGCCCAACCTCTGAGTGACGATCAGATCCGCCAGAGACTGGAAGAGGCGGGAATTGAGAATCTGGCCAGGCGCACCGTTGCCAAATACCGCAAGCTACTGAACATTCCCGCCGCGCGATTCAGAAAGAAGTACTAGCCCGCCGGCTTGCGGGCTGCACGTCCAAAGAAAAAACAGGAAAAATCCTGATTGGACTTGAACTTTGTGGTAATATGTGAGTATATTGCCATATAATCACTTAAGTCGAGGCATATTATGTCAGATGAGAACAAACACCTGCGGTACGAAAGACAGGCGGAGATCGCAAAGGCCATCGGCCATCCCCTGCGTGTCGCAATCATCGATTTTCTAAAGGACGGCGAACAATGTGTCTGCGATATTGCACAGCACGCCGGTTCTGAAAGGTCGAACATCTCACGGCATCTTTCAGTAATGGTGCGGGCCGGCATTCTGGGCTATCGCAAAGAAGGCCTCAAAGTTATCTACAAACTCAAAACACCTTGTATTCTTGATTTCTTCTCCTGTGTTGCGGTCGTCATAAAGCAACAGGTAAAGGAAAGCGAAAAACTTCTCAAGTCCATGTAGCGGGCATGATTGTTATTTGCAGTGGCAGTCAACCGCTGCATTTGCTTTATTTATATGTGAGTAAATGGTTATATAGTCACAATTAGGAAGGCTCTGCATGAGGCGAGAGTTGAAGATATTTGGGGCATTGGCCACAATTTTCATTGTTGCATATGTCCTTCCTCTGGGCAATCCCAAGGTTCAGGCCGCCGTCCAGGAAGCTTTTAGGCTTCTGCAGTGGTATGCTCGCAACCATACTCTTGCCTGTGTTGTGCCGGCCTTGTTCATAGCCGGGGCCATTGTCACGTTCCTGTCGAAGGACTCGGTTGTGCGCTATCTGGGCCCGACTGCGAACGTGCCTTTAGCTTACGCCGTCGCATCTGTTGCAGGCTGCGTTCTGGCGGTTTGCTCCTGCAGTGTGCTTCCGATGTTTGCAGGAATCTACAGTCTCGGAGCGGGACTGGGGCCTGCAACAGCCTTCTTGTACTCCGGTCCGGGGATAAACGTTCTCGCCATCTTCCTCAGTGCGCGAGTACTGGGCTTTGAGATCGGAGCGGGCAGATTCATCGGAGCTGTAGTGTTCTCTGTAGTGATAGGCCTGTTGATGGCCCTGGTCTTCCGCAGCGGTGAAAGAGCCAAAGCGGCGGCCGCGGCCCAGATGCCCGAGCCTGAGAAGCCGCGCCGCTCTATCGGCAAGACTGCACTTTTTCTCGCGTCGATGATTCTATTTCTCGTATTCAGCGACTGGTACAATCCGGGCAATGTCGTTGTAAAAACGACAGACGGCCGTCAGTTCGAAGCTGTTACCATCCACGAAACGAAGGATGCCATCCGGTTCCAGCTCGAAGAAGACTTGGGCGAGAACAGAACCGGCGACAAAGTTACGTTACGCAAAAGCGACTTGGCCGATGTTCAGGAACGAAAGACCTGGGTTATCCGGCTCCATCATATCAGGTGGTACTTGGCTGGTTTATGCGCCCTGGCAGTATTCATCATGGCATGGCGATGGTATGAACGTGATGAGATTCGCGAATGGATGCATAACACTTGGGAGTTTGCCAAGTTGCTCGTTCCCCTTTTATTTGGCGGGGTCTTCGTCGTTGGGTTTGTCAGCATGCTGCTGCCGGAAAAGCAGGTGGCACAATACGTGGGTGACAATGCGCTTGGCAGCAACCTCGTGGCCAGCGTGATCGGGGCCTTCTGGTATTTCGCCACGTTGACCGAAATACCGATTACCCAGGCCCTGATGAAGCTCGGGATGCACAAGGGCCCGGTCCTTGCTCTGCTGCTGGCGGGCCCGGCATTATCGCTGCCGAACATCCTTGTTATCCGCAAGGTTATGGGTAACGCAAAGACAATCGTGTTTATCGCGTTGGTGGTTGTTATGTCAACGATCGTAGGAATGTTGTTCGGTGCTATCTGGGGATAGAAATGAAAAAGATACAAATTTTGGGCACTGGGTGCCCCAAGTGCAACAAGCTCGCAGAGAATGCCGAAGCCGCTGCAAGGGAGCTGGCAATTGAGTACCAGCTTGAAAAGGTCACGGATATCAACGAGATGATGAAATTCGGTGTGATGGTGACGCCTGCCTTGGCAATAGACGGGCAAGTGAAAGTGACGGGAAAGGTCGCAGACGTGGGCGACATCAAGAAGATGCTCGCTTAGCGGCTGGTGTCGAGTTGGACAGAGCCGGTTTTTCGAAAGGAAGGTGTTTAAAACATGAACAAGATTGTAAAAACAGCAATTGTTGTCGTTCTCTTGGCCGTGGTGACAGTCGTAATTGCCCTCAAGAAGAATCGGGCGAACCGCAGCGCGGCAGAAACGGCAGATGCAGCGTCAGGCGCAATGACCATTGTGCCTCAGGCTCTGACGGAACGCCAGGCGGACCAACCCGCCGTCGAGGGCCTGCCTGCTCTTATTGACCTCGGTGCAGGTGAGTGTATACCGTGCAAGATGATGGCTCCGATTCTCGAAGAACTCAAGAAAGAGTATGCCGGGCGGTTCGAAGTGCAATTCATCGACGTCTGGAAGTACCCGGATGAGGCGGGAAAGTACGGCATCAAACTCATACCGACGCAGATTTTCCGTGACGCTTCTGGCAGGGAACTGTTCCGCCACGAAGGCTTCTACTCGAAGGAGGACATCCTCGCCAAGTGGAAGGAATTCGGCGTTGACCTCACCACTGCGGAACTCGCCGCCTTCGAGCGGCTCACTCCGGCCAGGGCCGACAATCGTCCAAAAGAAAGTATCTGCTACATGTGCGACGGCGATATAAATTCCAAAACGCTCATGACGGTTCAAACCGACAAAGGGCCGGTGCGACTGTGCAGCCCTCATTGCTACTTCATCATGTACTCGTGCCTGACCGAGGACAAAGCCGGTTTCGAGAAGAAAGTCTCGGTAGCCGACTGGGCCACGGGCATGCCGGTTCCGGCCACCGAAGCCGCATTCCTCAGTGGACAGGATGAGACCGCGGGCAGGCCCTGGATAAAGGCCTTTGCCAATCGAGCTGAGGCCGTCGCCGAACGTAGCGCCGCCGGAGGCAGCATACTTGTGCTTGCAGCTCTTCAGGAGAAGGAACTGTCCTGTCGCTGCGGGTTCTGCGACCGGGCCTGCTATGCGCAGGACGCCGCCAAAGTCATCGTTGAAGGTGGCCTCCAAACGTGGGGCTGCTGTTCGCACTGTGCCCTAGGCGTTGCCGCAAGGACCGGCAAGGACATTGAGGTGCACGAGAAAGATCGTCTTACGGGCCGCCAGATCGTTGTCAAGACATTCGAGGGCAAACTTGCCTCGCTGGAGCCTGAGACGGCGGTTGCCTGGTTCGGCCAGCGCAAAAAGCCGGACGGTACCTGGGGCTCGGCCGGATGCTTCCATCAAGGGTTCTTCGTCAACGCAGAAAACCTCAAGAAGTGGGTCGAGCGGAATCCGTACGAAACCGGCAGGCTGATCTCTATCAGTCAGGCTCTGGCAAACAAGATGAAACTCTCACCCGAGCAAATCAAGAAGGCCTGCAAGATCGGCGAGTGCTCGCCGAAGTAGAGTCACCGCGGAGTATTGTGATGGAACGGCTATTTACTCACCTGACCCATGCCGTCGAGGGAACACCGGCTCTTGCGCTGGCGGCTGCTTTTGTCTGGGGCATCCTCAGTATTCTTTTGAGCCCGTGTCACCTTGCGAGCATCCCGCTGATCGTGGGCTTCATCGACAAACATGGCCGCATGACCACCAGGAGAGCCTTCGCAGTTTCTCTGCTTTTTGCCGTGGGAATACTGATCACAATTGCTGCCATTGGCGCAGTCACGGCCGCCGCCGGCCGAATGATGGGGGATTTGGGGCCGTATGCGAATTACTTCGTCGCTGCAATATTCTTCGTTGTGGGTCTGCATCTGCTGGACGTAATCCCTATCCCCTTCTCGGGGCCGGGTCGGGTTGGAATGAAAAGAAAAGGAATACTTGCGGCATTCATTCTCGGGCTGCTTTTTGGCCTCGCCCTCGGCCCGTGCACCTTTGCCTACATGGCTCCCATGCTGGCTGTGACATTCAAGGTTGCGTCGACAGCACTGTTTTATGGGATAGTCCTGTTGCTGGCTTACGGCATTGGTCACTGCTCGGTTATTGTTGTTGCCGGTACCTGCACCGGACTCGTCCAGCGATACATGAACTGGAACGACAAGTCCAAAGGGGCCGTTATTCTGAAAAGAATATGCGGCGTGCTTGTATTACTTGGGGGGATCTACCTGATCTACATCGCCCCCTGATGCGGGCTCGCGGCTTTAGACCTTGCAGAGCA
>LJTR01000345.1 GCA_001303465.1 Phycisphaerae bacterium SG8_4 | reverse complement strand
AGACCAGCACCGCGTCGATCGAGTTGTCCATTTCATCCAGCATTATGCGAAAGTCTCTGAACTTTCTGGCCTTGGGATACTCGTTGAACATGCGCGACGCTCGTTGCTGGTCCACGTCACACAGTGCGACGATATTCTCGCGCTGTGTACCGTTGCTATTGGCGCGGGCCCTGCCGCCCGATCCGATCGCTGCGATATTCAGTTTGTTGCTCGGAGCGTTTCGCCCCAGTACATGGGAAGGGACAATACTTACGGCCGCGGCCGAGGCGGCAACTTTGCCCATGAATTGTCGTCTTGAAATATCTTTCTTTTGTTTCATTGTGATGACACTCCTATCTGAGAATACTCGGATTGATTTTAGGTAGCGATACCCCATGAGTCTATCCGATTATCATCGCAATCACAACAGCTGATCCTCCAAGAGAGTTCAATAATCGATAGTCAATAATCAGTAATCAATTGGAGGGGCCGCAGCCAAAATACTGAACTACGAACGGCGCTAAATTTCGCGAAAAGAGAAAGGTCAAGTATTCTTTCGCGCCCTTTGTAGTTGAACAATGGAAAGGGGCAGAAAGGGACAGAAAGGGACAGGAAAGGGACAGTAGGAAAGGGACAGGGTCACGTCTTAAATAATAATTATTGATTGACATACATTCGTTCTCACAGTATCATCATTCTATGGCCAGGCCATTGCGAATTGAATATCCAGGTGCCTTCTACCATGTCCTCAATCGTGGGCAACGGCAAGATGTTATTGTTGATGATGATCAGGATTGGCAACGTTTTTTGTTTTGTTTAGAAAGAATGGCAAAGCGCTATGGCATACGAATTCACACGTACTGCTTAATGACCAATCACTATCACCTGATCCTAGAGACACCAGAAGCCAATTTGAGTCGAGCCGTTCAATGGCTCAATGTCAGTTATGCGAGCTATTACAACCGACGTCACCATTATGCAGGGCATTTGTTTCAAGGCCGGTTTAAGGCTATTTTAGTTGAAGTCGATGAGTACTTGGAATCTCTGTCACGATATATCCATCTAAATCCTGTGCGAGCGAAAATGGCATTTCGTCCCTGGGAGTACCCCTGGAGTAGTTGCCGGTTCTTTGTGGATTCGTCAAAACCACCTCAATGGTTGGAAGTCGACAGAGTGTTGTCTGGCTTTGGTAGAAGCAGAAAGATCGCTAGCAATAGGTATGTTGAATATCTGTCGGAGTCGGATCCCGCTAATCCGTGTAAAGACGTCGTGGGCAGCTCTCTGTTGGGATCAGATACATTCGTCAAGTGGATCAAGAGTAGCTTCTTGTCTGGCGCTGGCAATACGCATGAGATCCCTGAACTGAAACAACTTAAACCTCGTCCCAGTGTAGAGTTAATCGTTGAGCGTGTTAGTTACTATTTCCAGACACGTGTAGAGACGATTCTCAAGTGTGGTTCCAAATGCAATCAGGCTCGAGACATCGCCATTTACCTATCCAGAGAACTAAGTGGTCAGACCTGCCAGAGCTTGGGAGAAATGTTTGGTCATGTTTCAGGAGCGGCCATCACAATGCGGCATAAACACATTGAGAAGGATCTTAAGAAGAATCGGAGATTGAAGCAAAATCTCCAAAAAATGCGGGAACAAATAGTCGAAACTTAATAATTAAGACGTGACCCCCACCAGCCCTTCAATCAAGAGCAGTATATAAGGAGAAAAGCAATGAACAGCAGATTACCTAAAAATAAGCCACCGGTTGTTTTGAGCAGGCTTCGTAGCAGGAGTTCGTTGTTTGGCCTTAAATGTCTCTTTTTGTTTGCTGCCTGTGCTGCTTTGGTTCTGCTGATGTCACCTTCTCTTGAATCTGTTGAAAATCAGGAGAACACAGAGACCGCTGACGTGCCGGTATCTTCCGGCGGATACTCAATTTTTCATGAGACTATGGTTGATATGAACTGGCCGGATGTGGAAAAAGCTGCCGAACAGGGCGCTGTTATCCTGTTGCCGACGGCGGTTATTGAAGAGCATGGCCCGCATATGTCCTGCGGCATAGATACATACGGTGCTTATCTTGTATGTAAGCTCACGCGGCGTGAGCTTGAGTCCCGGGGTATAAAGACACTTATTGCTCCACCATTCTATTGGGGAATCAACGCTACTACACACGTCTTTCCAGGCACTTTTACCGTTCGCAAGGAAACTATGAAGGCCCTGCTGCACGATATACTCTCTTCGCTCAAAAGCTGGGGCTTCAACGATATCTTTAACCTGAACTTTCACGGAGATGGTCAGCATTGCATAACTATTCTTGAATCTATCGTAGATGCTCGTGAAACACTCGGACTCAATGCCTATTGTGTTCTCTCGGAAGGAGAAATCTTGCGTTACGGACTGTCCGGAAATGAGCCGTTCATAGTCTCTCATAAGTCCCCTCTACCCGATGATCAGCCCCAGGAATTCCTGGATATTCACGCAGGAGCCGATGAGACAGGCATTGTAGCAGCGTACTTCCCCAACCAGGTAGATACGGATCTCGCACGGACCCTCGAACCGACTCAGATTACATATCAACAAATTGCCCAATGGCTGACAAACGCAAGGCGAGTAACCCCCTTGGGCTACCTTGGAGACCCGGCCGGTTTCGATGCCGAAGCAGCCAGAGAATATCTGGAGGCTGACTGCAAAATGATTGCCGATTCTATCGAAGAGCAGATGATGGGAAAATGAACTTCCTTAAAAACAGCAGTCCTCGATAAAAAAGGCCGGATTTTTCTTGTCAGACCTTCCTTATTTGCTAATAGTAGCGAATTTTTTCGCTTTAATAGAACTTGGATATGCTTTAAGAGCTATTTCCAGAAATAGAATTATAACAGATCCCATCTCCTTGGTATGCTTATAATTCAGGAAAAGCGGCAAGAACCAATGCCTTGCTTCTTGCTCAGAAAGAAGCATGGGAAAACGGTATAACAATCAATGTCATTGCACGCGGCCCTGTTGGAGAATTGACCAGTCTGGGCGACGCCGTAGAATTCTGTGAACACGGGCCAAAATGGCAAGACAGAAAAAGAACCACTCCACAAGATATTGCTGAAGGGACTGCTACGTTATGTTCCGATTCAGGCAAGTTCATCTCTGGTTGTGAGTTGCCATATATGTTCTCTTGATAGAAATCGAACCAAGGGCTGCAAGGGACCTCACGGGCGCTCGGCACGTGAGCCCTGTCGTTCGTCGACCTGACGACTGAGACAAAAAGGAATCAGAGCCACTGCGCTCAGGCTTTCTCTTGACTACTGATTTATGCGTTCTGCTCAATCACCTGAACCTTCTCGGCCGTGTCGTGCAAGACGCCGGCGAGTGTGGCGAGTTCGTTAGGGTTATCTCGTACCGGTTCCGCAGATTTCTGACAGAGCGATTTCCTTTCATTGGAGTCTGCCTCAGGCCAGTGAACATTTCCGGCGTCGTTCACCCTGCCTCCAGGGACGCCGTTGGGATATACAGTTTCGGTTATCGGGCAGATCGGCTCACCATCGGGAAAATAGGCAGGGTCCTGCGTGATCGTCGTCAAGGTAAGCGGTTAACTGCCGGTGTTGGAGTAGTACAATTCGATCTGTCTGTTTATCAGGTCGGTGTTTGTCCCGTAAGTATTGGCCTTGGCAGTTGATGTGCCTGCCATGATCCTCGGAATGGCAATTACCGCCAATGCTCCGAGGATTAGAACAACGATCATAAACTCAACAAGTGTAAAACCTCTACCCGTTAGCACGTTTCTCACCTTGAAAACGCCGGTAATACTTCAGCCTGATTACCTGAGAATATATCGGCACTCAACGAACTGCCCTGCAGCATTGAATCTGGACTGCTGCAGGTTGACCTGCCCACCTCACAAGAACTCTCAGGTGCCGCTTATCGGCGGTCCAGCAAGTTGGATCGACGATCTGCATTTGGCCGGCAACTTCGAGCCTGTCCTCTGTGATAGGAATTAAAAAGAGGAATTAAAGAGAGATTACTTGACAAAGCCCAATGATGTGGTATAAACAAGAATTATGTAAAGATTAGACATCTTTAGGCCGCGGGCGGAGGCAACTAACCTTTGCACCTTTTGTGTTTCGTGATTTTTCGTGATAGGAGTAACGATGGCAAAAACACTAAAGACCTCGGCTAGTGGCAGGAAGTGCGCGTTTCCGCACTGTAATCGCCTCTTGAGTATCTACAACCATGGGACTTACTGTCGCATTCATCGGGACCGAGTGGCTCAGGCGCGAATGTCCAAGGCTCCATATCACCATGTTTTATAGACCCGCATATCGCAGGGGAGGAATTGGAGGGGTGCGGTCTTCGTTGAGTTGTGCTTGACAGTTCAAGTAACGTGACCCGAACTGCCTTTGATGAGCCAATAAGTTGTCAATCAGCAGAGGTAATCGTGGCACCGATTCAATGCCCGGATTGTGGGATAGAAACATCTGGGGAGGCATCCAATTGTCCTAGTTTTGGACGGCCGCCGGCGTCTTTCCCTTCTATAGTGCTGCCGACTCAGAATTCCCGTTCTTGCGCGGGTGAGTGGCCTCACAACAACAGGTCATGGTTTTGCTCGCGGGAATTTACTACCCTGAAGGGTATAAATCGGTCCAGACCAGAATGAACTCCGGAAGATACCTATTCAATGGATTCCTCCTCATTGTTGCCGGCATAGTCACGTGCATTGGCGGCGGCATATCCCGCGATTTCTGGACGGGACTTCTTGGTGTGCTGCTAACGGTACTTGGCATCATGATCTTTCTGCTCAGACCGAGCATCGTTCGACAAAGTCGTCGCCGCTTACGGCTAGCCCGACAGAACAAGCAGCGATGATGCGGGGGGCATTGACATCCTCCATTATGACGATCTCGGCGTGTGAAGTTCTGGATCAAAGAAGGTGCGACCATCTGCATAATCCTGGAAGCACCGAAGTGAGAATTCAGCACAGGTTGAACCAAGGCCTGCGCCAGGGCGCTGCTTGTCCCCGCATAGGGGATTCGCCTGATATTGACAATAGTGCTGGCCCTGATGGCAGAAACAGGCTATCGCCCGATTGGCAGAATCCAACTTTCGGTTATGCTCAGCGTCGTAGAAGAAGGGTGGCGGTGTTTTGCTGCCCCGATAGCCTCGTGAGCCGCCAAATGGTATCGCTTCGTGCGAATTTGGATCGCTGGGAGTACAAGATCAGATGACAGGCCAAGTATCTTAAAAGGCGCCAGCTGTGCACAGGAAAGGAAATCGCAAAATGAACAAACTGAGACAGTTGCTCGCGTTGATACTGGTCGCCGCGGTAGTTTCGGTGGGCTTCGTGGGCTGCAAAAACCATAGCGGGGAACATCCCACCGGGGATCACCCATCGGGCGAGCATCCATCCGGAGAGCATCCGTCCGAAGAAACTGAGCCCAATGAAGCTGAGTCCCAGGAACATTCAGCCGGAGAGCATCCATCCGGCGAGCATCCGTCCGGCGAACATCCGAAATGATGTTAGCGCTCGGGCTTGAGCCATACCGTTGAGGACGAAAGGTTTGCTATGAACTGGCCAAGGGCAATACCGCCAGTCATTGTGCTCTGCACTCTGATTGGAGGCTGCGATGCGTCGCGGGATGCAGAACAAGACTCGTCTGAGACTGTGCCCAGTGTGGTGACACAGGACATTCAGGAAGGTATCGAAAGGCACATCGAAGAGTCGCCCACGACGAGAAGACGCTCCGGCTCAAGCTGGTCCGCGTCCACACCGAATATCTGGCGAATCTGGGTCCGCGCAGTCACTTCGCCTGCGTGGATCTGGCGAGTACCGACGGAAATGTTTATGACGTGGATTTCTTTCTTGCCGGCGATCCCGGCGCGATGACCGTCACCGAGACTACGGTCCACAAGATCAACGGCCAGCCGTTCTATGTGTGGAAGCAGAGACGTGACAAGACGTGGCGCCGCAGTCCGGTGAAGAACGCATCACAGCGGTCGCTCGGAGTAATCACCGGCCGCGACGAGTTCGAGTTTCTATACCGGGCGACGTTGCCGGAAATAACCGACAATGCCCGAATGTGGATTCCCCTCCCGGCCACAGACTCATTCCAGACGATCGAGATCAAGTCGATCGAAGGGCCCGGCCGCCGGCAGATCCTCGACGATGGCGAACACCGTAACCGGGTACTGCTGCTGACACTCAGCCCGGAGGATGGTGGAAAGACCGTCTCTCTGTGCTTTCATGTTCAGCGTATCGAGAAAGCCATCTACTCTGGCCAGGCGCCGGCGCCCGGACAATACCTTGGTCCGGAGCGCCTTTTGCCCGCCGACGAGAGATTCAAAAAGATCGCCCAGAAGGTCGTCCAGGACAAGAAGGGCGACCTGGTGCGTGCGCGTGCCCTCTACGATCACGTCATAGACCGCATGCGCTACATGAAATTCGGCTCCGGCTGGGGAAAAGGCGATGCCGTCTATGCGTGTGACGCACGCACAGGGAACTGTACGGATTTTCATTCCTACTTTATCGCCCTGTGCAGGGCTGTCGATATTCCCGCACGCTTCGCCATCGGTGCGGCAATACCGGCGGAAAGGGATTCAGGCGGGATAGACGGCTATCATTGTTGGGCGGAGTTCCATGTCGACGGCAAATGGTGGCCTGTCGACATCAGCGAGCGCGACAAGTATTCCAGCCTTGCCACCTATTACTTCGGCCACCACCCGGCAAACC
>LJTR01000344.1 GCA_001303465.1 Phycisphaerae bacterium SG8_4 | reverse complement strand
CATCCGTGTCGACAGGGTAGTATACAGTGATGGCACACATCCCGAAAACGCCCCCGGAGCGGTAGATTTGTGGCCCACAGAGCCCGACGGCGGCGGCCAATCTCTGACGCGAATGGTAGCTTCTGGTTACGGCAACGATCCGGACAACTGGACGGCTTTAGTGCCTTCTCCGGGCGAGTAAGGTCGATCGCCTCCTACACCGTCGGTCTTCGATGCTTTTGGCGATTTCCATGCGGACTGCCACTATCAGCTCTGGTCCCGAATCGACCCGTCTGAGGATCCGCATGGACATCTCGTCTACAGGCCGAAAGCCCTCTGCATCTGCTCACGCACCAGTGTCAGTCGTTTCAGATCACCGCCACCGACTTCTGCCGTTGCCCAGCCGGCAAAGCCGACATCGTTGAGAGCCTTGCGCACATCGTCCCATGGAATGTCATCGTCGGCGCTGGTGATATCCACAAACTTATTCTTGGCACGGCTGAATCCCTTCACATCGAGCTTAACGCAGCGGTGGCCGAATGTACGGATCCACTCGCCCGGCTGTCCGTACTTCCAGTGATTGCCGATATCATAGTACATTCCCACCCACGGGCTGTTGAAACTGTCCACAAACTTGACGAAGCGCTCTGCGCCCTGTTCCGGTGGCGCATCGTGGTCGTACATCATGCGGTTCCAGACGTTCTCAACCAGAATCATCTGGCCAAGCGCTGAGGCCAATGGCAGCAGTGTTTGGATTTCCTTGCGAGCCCGCGCTTCGATCACATCAGCGGGTCCATCCTCTCCCCTGCCCACAACAATCAGCACTCCGCTGCCGCCGGCGGCATGAGAGACGCGTATGCAGTGCTCGATGTTCGCCCGGCCGCGGTCGCGCTCCTCTTGATTTGCACTCGTGAGCCGTTGCCGCCAGTGGTCGTGGTTAATCGCGTTGTGTACAAACACCCCTGACGTGCGTACGGCGTCACGCGCCTGCGCCGGTGTATATTCGCCGGCCTGGTCAAAATCGACACCATCAAACCCTGCCTCGCCCGCCAAGCGGAGTCGATCCGTGACGGTCAGGGTCTTACCATCCAACTTTTTTGGAAGCATACCCAGTTTGCACGACACCAAGATGCGTTTACCAGGCGGTGGAGTAACAATGCCCGACTCACTCGCCTCAGCAGCGGGTAGCCGGCCCGCGCGACTCAAGGTGACTGCGGCCGAACCGGCGCCCATCGCCAAAACACTGCGCCGACTCAAAGATAACTTCTTTTTGCCCGTAGATTTGGTTTGCATAAGAGTTCACTCCTTGATCAAGAATTTGTTTTTGATATCCGGTGAGTATACCATTGGAGGCGTCCTATATCAAAGATCTAAGATGTTCGATAATGCCGCTGATCTGATCAATTGTCAGGAACAGTACCGATAGAGCTGCGATGATCCACATGGCGGGCCTTATTTCTCTTGCCTTGCCTGAGATTGTCTTGATCAATGTGAAAGAAACGAATCCAAACGCCAGGCCTGTGCTGATGCTGTAGCTCAACGCTATCATCACTATGATGATAAACGCCGGGAATGCCTCTTCCATATTCGCGAAGTCTATTCTTTTGACTTGCTTCATCATGAACAGGCCTACCATGATCAGGGCCGGAGCGGTGGCGTATGCGGGGACTATGCCGACTACCGGGACAAACAGGACTGTCAACAAAAAGAGGATCCCGGTAACAACAGCCGTCAATCCGGTTCGGCCTCCTTGCTCGATTCCCGCCGCGGATTCCATGTACGCCGTTGTCGTCGATGTCCCGAATAGTGAGCCGATCATAGTGGCGATGGCGTCGATTCCGAGCAGGCGGTCAAGTCCTTCTATTCGATTTTCCTTATCGACCATGTCTGCTTGGTGACAGCATGCGACCAATGTCCCTACGCTGTCGAACATGTCAATAAACATCAGAGTGAAGATGCTGCCGAAGAAACTCCATTTCAGGGCGCCGAGGATGTCCAATTGGAGAGCAACTGCTCCAAGATTCATGTCCAGAGATATTAGACTCTGCGGCATTTCGACCCTTCCAGACAGGCCGGCCAACAGGGTAGATGTGAAAATCCCTGCGACGAGCCCTCCTGTTATCTTCTTCATCTCACAGAAAACCATTACTAGCAGCCCGAACAACCCGATCAGTACGCTTGTCTTTAGCGGCCCGGCTTTGACGAGCGTATGTTCATCACTGACTACGATTCCCAGTTTGACCAGCCCCATGAACGTGATGAACAGGCCGATACCGACGGCTATCGCCGAGACAAGCGATTCGGGGATGGCCTCGACGAGCCTTTTCCGCAGCCCCAGCAACGTCAGGATCAGGAAGAGCAGGCCCGAGAGGAAGACCACGCCAAGAGCCGTTCGCCAGTCCATTTTCCCGGAACTCACCAGATAAGCGAAGAATGCATTTAGTCCCATGCCTGGCGCCATTGCGATCGGAGCCTTAGCGAATATACCGACGATTATGGTGGCAAAGCCGCTCACGAGGCAGGTGACAGCGATCAGGGCCTGCTTGTCCATTCGTTCGATATCACTCAGTTCAATCCCCTCCAGGCTCAGGATAGACGGATTCACAAAGACAATATAGGCCATGGTGAGGAAAGTTGTCAGTCCGGCCACGAGCTCAATCTTGAACTTCGTGTGTTTTTTGGACAGTCCGAAATACTCGTCGAGCATTCTCAGTCCTCCGGCTCTTTACTTTCCGTATTCTCCCGCGCGGCAGACTCTGCTCCCAGAAGCCCAACTATCTCGGCGACGAGGCTGGCGGAGTTCCTGGCCGCCATTATGTAAAACATCTGCTTCTCAAGTACGGCGCCCTCATCGGCGTTGTCACTGATGCTGCGTATGACGAGACATGGAATCTCACGCTGAAAGCAAATCTGTGCTACCGCCGCTCCCTCCATCTCCACTGCATCGGCTTGGAGTTTCTTGCGCAGTTCGGCGCACTTGTCGCTCGAGGCGATGAAAGAGTCGCCCGTCACGATGACACCGCGCAGGATCTTCGGCTCCCTCTCGCCCTCTGGTGTCTTTATGCTCTCGAAGCTGGCCAGTTCGGATGCTTGCTCTGCTAACTTGATGAGGTCGGGGTCGGCGCGAAAGAAGACGGGATTCTCGAAACCGTCGAGCCGGCTTCTGACACCTCTGCAAAAGAGACCCTCGGGCCATACCGTCCCCATGTCGTGATGGGCCGTCTTCTCGGCGATCACTATGTCCCCCGGTTCGAGCTCTGGATTTGCCCCGCCGGCGATCCCGGTAAAGATTATCCGTTTTGGCTTGTAGTGCTCGATAAGCAGCGTGGTCGTCATCGCCGCGTTGACCTTGCCAACGCCGGTCCATGTCACGACGACTTGCTGACCGTTTAGCTTACCGCTGACGAACTGTATTTGCTCAATCTTACGGTCCAGCCTTTGGTTCACCCGATCCTCGATCAACGTCACTTCTCTTTCGAACGCTCCCAATATGGCCGTGACCGGTACCGAGTCGGACTTGGGTTCTGCGGTGAGAGAAATCTGCCCACAGCAGACGCATAATGTCGCAAGTGAAATGAAGATCATTTTTCCGCTTTTGAACTGTATCATTGCGTGACAACTCCAAATTCATCGTGTGAAAGAATGCGAGCGAAAGGAGTCGAACCTTCACGTCCTAATGGACACCAGGACCTAAACCTGGCGCGTCTGCCAATTCCGCCACGCTCGCGTTTCGTATGTCCTATTGCCTGTATTTATGGCGAAGGATCAATTCACTTCAACGTCTATGGTCTCAGTCCTCTTCACCGTCGGTTTGTTCTTCCGTTATTTTCTCGATGCGCTTCTCAGCCTTCTGGAGTATCGTCCTGCAGTGCTTTATGAGGGCCATTCCCTTTTCGTACTGCTGAAGACTGTCCTGTAACGGGATCTGACCTTGTTCTATTTTGCCGACGATATCCGTAAGTCCCGTGATTGCCTCTTCGAAGCTCAATTTGCCGATGTCGTTTTTTTGACTCTTCTCTGCCATGTGTTTCACTTGTGCCTTTTGTCTTCTACATTTTGCCTTTTTACTTCTTCACTACCTCACTTTCAATCAAATTCTTGCTGGCAAGTTCTGTATTTAGGCGGTCTCCGGGGCGCACGTCTTCGGCGGTTCTCACCAAAAGCCCGGTTCTCTTGTTGGTTGTGATGCTGTATCCCCGCTGTAGAACTGACTTGGGATTCAATGCAGTCAGGCGGTTTGCCTGTGCCGTAAGCTGCATTCGGCGGTTGTTTACGATTGCGTTGATCGCTAAATTGACGCGGTTTTGCCACTCGCTGACTTCGACGCTTCTTCTTCCTAAAAGCCTGTGCGGCTCGATTCTGGCCACCTGCTCATAGGAGGCGGACAACTTCCGGCGTGCCCGCTCCAGCAGCTCTTTCATTGCGTCGGTGAGTTCCGCGATCAACTCATCCAATTGCTGGCTGGCGTCTTGTACGAGTGATAGAGGGTTTCTAAACAGCGCGCTGGCCAGGACAATTTCCAAATCCTGCCTTGCCGATCTTGCCATTGCCCTGATCTGGGTGGTCAGCCTTTGTTCGGTGGCGGCCAATTGTGTCAGTATTTCTTGCTGGTCCGGGACAGCCACAACACCCGCTTTGGTTGGCGTCGATGCTCTGGCGTCGGCAACTAGATCTGCAATCGTGGTATCGACCTCGTGACCAATCGCGCTTATAACGGGTATTCTGGAGTCGAAAACCGCTCGTGCCACAATCTCTTCGTTGAAGGCCCACAAATCTTCCAGCGAGCCTCCCCCCCGGGCGATTATCAGAATGTCGAGATTGAGTGTGCTGTTGCGCCTATTTGTCTGCCGCAACGCGTGGGCAATTTCTTCGGCTGCTTGCTCGCCCTGTACGGGCACCGGATACAAGAACAACGTCGCGCAAGGCCACCGGCTGTGGATGCTGTCGACAATATCATGCACTGCCGCTCCCGATTCACTTGTCAGCATGCCGATTCGCATCGGGTACAACGGCAGCGGTTTCTTCTTCGCTTCGTCGAACAGCCCTTCTTTCAGCAGCTTTGCGACTGTCTGCTCGAAGGCCAGTTGGAGCGCTCCGACTCCGGCCGGCTCAAGCCTGTCGGCATAAAACTGATATTTGCCTGCGACCTGGTAGACATCGACGTAACCGGTCGCGAGGACCTCCATTCCGTCTTCGGGTGCAAACTTGACAGTTCTGAACTTGCTTGCCCACATGACACAGGGAAGTATCCCGCCTGTGTCCTTCAGCGAGAAATAGCAGTGCCCACTCGAATGATGTTTCCAGTCGCTTATCTGACCTCTGACGGTCAGTCGTGAAGGTAATCTTTCTTCGAGTGCTGTTTTGACCAGCGAATTGATCTGGCTTACAGTATAGATTTTATTGGTCTTTGGCATTTCTCACACACGTGGCGGCGCACTTTACCTCGTGCTGAATTTCCAGCAGCGATTGATTATAGGTCGAAAGGCCTCTCTGATCAATTTCAAATTTGCATCATGCGCCCCGGTCACGTCAGCGCAAGAAACGATTCCGCAACAACCACGTGCAGTTGAAAAAGCGGCGATACCCAGATTATTCTTGACATATGGAGCCACAAGATGTATAATTCACTGTATTCTCTTGGAGAGGGCTGTCTCAGTATAGCGGCGGCTAATTTTGTAGTGGTTGGAGAGGGTATTGGGGTGGATTTGCGGGAAGCGGCGCGCTTTATCTGTCTATCGGCGTGCGCAATCGTCTTTCCTATATGATGACGAACAGGGTAGCCGACCCAGCAAAGAAGTCGGGACGGCTATATAGTGCATGGACGAATATAGGTGATGATTATTACTTTTCTGTAGGGGACGGATGATGGAAAGATTGAAGAAGGATTCAAGAGGGCGTTGTTGGAGGAAGGTCACGATATATCTTCTGGTGTGTTGCCTGATTTTGAACACATCGCTGCCGGCTGTTCTCGCTCTTGAAGCGGTCGATATGGGCGTCAATTCCGGCGTTATCAGCACGACCTTTGGACCTCATACAGTCATAGACACCGACCATGGCGCGATCATCAACTGGAACAGCTTCGACACAAGCACAGGCGAGATAGTTGAGTTCAACCAGTTTTTGGGCGGGGTCGAAAGTAGCGCCTCGGCGGTGCTCAACAGGATTATTTCCGCAAGCCCGACGCAGTTTGACGGTGCTTTAAATGCCAACGGCCGCGTCTTTGTCGTCAATCCCGCCGGGATAGTCTTTGGTTCCGGATCAACTGTCAATGTCGCGCAGCTAGTCGCCTCAGGTCTCAACATGTCGGACGCTGCATTCAACGCGGTTCTGGCGGACCCCGCCAACCAGATGGAATTCGAGGGCGGCAACGGCGAAGTGACAAATCACGGGAGCATCAACGCTGACAAGGTCTATCTCATAGGTACGAAGGTCATGAATTATATGGGGGTCTTCGCTACAGACGGATTGATGGTACTAGCTGCTGGTGACAACGTATATCTTGCTCAGGATGGCAGCCAGGTCTTGGTCGAAGTCGCAGACACCGGCGATGGGACTGCCG
>LJTR01000343.1 GCA_001303465.1 Phycisphaerae bacterium SG8_4 | reverse complement strand
ATCCGGTTGGCTACAAAGACTATTGCCTAACGCTAGAGATCATGCCAGACACATGATCGAACAAGGAACTCCAGCAAGATGGCCCTCAATGGCCACTCGTGAACCCACAGCGCTGGCCGTAAGTCCGAAGACATTGATGCGATCAAATAGTACACCAATATGTTACCGTCCAATGAAATCGGGTGAACAAGCCGCTGTCGCTGATTTCGTATTAAGGGTTTTCGCTGAATTCGTTGGGCCCCTCTACTCTCAAGAAGGAATCGCACAGTTTAAGAAGTTCGCCTGTGCCGGTGCCCTGGCAGATAGATTTCGAGCCGGCAATCTCTTTCTTCTGGCTGAATCCGGACAGAGAATCATCGGCGTTATCGAGGTGCGCCAACACAGTCATGTAGGGCTGCTTTTCGTGGAGAAGTCTTTCCAGCGTAAAGGGATCGCCAGAGAACTTCTTGGAAGGTCTGTTGAGATATGCAGGAAACGAAATCCTGACATCCAAAGGATCACCGTAAATTCATCGCCCAACGCAGTTGCTGCCTATCAAAAAATTGGATTCAAAGCCGTCGAGGAGGAACAGCTACAGAATGGCATGCGCTTTGTTCCCATGGAGTTGACACTTGAGAATAACGGCAGCAACCGCCGTGTGAAATCAGCCGACGCCTGCTGACAACCGTACCCTCACAAGACTGATCTGGTCTTTTTGGGGTTTTCCTCTTTGCAGAGACATTTCCAGCCGCACTCTTGCAGTGCGGCTTTTCTATTGATACCGTTCGCCCAATCCACTCTGTATGTCTTCGATGTTCTCTCATGGTCCGATACGACCGGAACAGATGAGCAAGCAGACACAAGAGAAGTGACAGCCGATATCAGATCCTGATCCCTTGGAAGCCAAAATGCTCCTGATCCATTCTTCTACCGGTTAAGGCCTGACAGATTGCTGCCGATATACCCTTCAGGGTAGCAAATTCCCGCGAGTAAGATCATAAGCTGTTATTTAAAAGCTACTTACCCGCGCAATAACGAGAATTCTCAATCGGGAGAACCATAATACGAAGGTTCAACATTGTCGAGATATTGAGGGCAGACTGAGAGGCACGAAAGATGCAGAATCCAATGAGTAATTCAAGCAGACAGGATGTTTTTGGCCTGCCTGTGAATCCCGATGTCATGTTTGCAGATCACAAGAACATTTACAAAGGGAAAATAGAAAAACGCCAGCGAAAGATGCTGCGCAAAATACCGTTTATCAAACCGTTTCTGCATGATGGCGAGACAATCCTCTGTGTCACGGCGGGATGCTCCCCCGTATCTGTGATCGAACAGTTTATGACAGGCTGGATAGTCTTTTATCTCAAGCGATCCCTATTTGTCTTCACAGATGAACGCATTTTCCACATACCGACCAAACAGGACTTCTCGTATCGCAACTCGCTGGCCCAGATACTATATGCAGACTGTCGAAGCATCGTTATCAAAGGCCGCAAGCTTGTGGCCGAGTATAAGAATGGCAAGAAGGAGACATTTCTCTACATACCGGCAAGTGAAAGCAAAAAGATCAAGACTCTACTTCAGGAAATGCCCCTGGAAGGTCAGCCAAGCTCAACATTGTCCCGGACTCACCTTTGTCCGCGCTGCACAAATCCGCTTGTGACAGATCAGTATACCTGCCCAAGCTGCTCACTTGAGTTTAAGAACAAAAAGCAAACCAAGAGGATTTCGATAATCTATCCCGGAGGCGGCTATTTTTACACCGGTCATCCTCTCCTGGGAGTCGGTGATGCCTTAGCGGAGGTTTACCTTACACTACTTGTAATTGCCGCATTAGCTGCTGCAATATCCGGCACTGCCGGAGGTATCTCAGCGCTGATCTTTTTCGGCATCATATTGGCTTTCGAAAAGGCAATGACTGTGTACCATTCCAACCACTTTATCAAGGAATACATCCCCAAGGACCGCTGCATTAGAGTACTCACGCGGGAACCAGACACGCAACAACCTGCAGCGGTTGCTCCTGAGCCAAAACCGGAGGAAATCCTGTCTGCCTCCTGGAATAGCCAGGTCAAAACCGAAACGCCGTAGAAGCCGATTCAAATCGCGATCTCTCAAAGGCCCTCAAGAGCAGATCGTGTATCCTGCGCCCGCAAAACACCTCTGAGGGCTGCTCTGGGGGATTGTGCGAGCCTGGCGTGAATTGCCGGTGGACTGCTTCTATTCACTCGCAAGACTGTAACAGATGAGGCGCTGCATATATCGCAGGTACAGCTTGCCATTTGCCACAACGGGAATGGTCCAGGCCGGATGATCTATATCCCCGAGGGCATTGTTCAATTGCGTCACGAGCAGTAAGGCCTCCCGGTCGGGTTTCACCAGGAACAGGTTACCCTTATTGTCCATGCAGAGCAGATGGCCGTCCACATAAAGTGTCGTGCCCCAGCCGAGCTTGTCGGTGCTCCATTTCTCTGTGCCGTCATCGAGCTTGACACACTTGAAATGCCCCTTGTTCTGATTGCTCTGACCGGAATAGCCGTAGATGAAACCGTCGATAATAAACGGATCCGAGTGGTGTGCCGCTATGACCTTGCTCCTCCAGAGCACATCGGCGCCGGCATCACCCACTTTGAGAGCCTGGCAGCCCGTTCCGTAGCCGGACGTGATCAATACAATGCCATCGCTTGACACTGGCGTTGTTGCGTTGACATTATAGCTGGTCTTCCACGGAACGGACCAGAATTCGTTGCCGCCATCGGGATCGAGGCACGCCAGCCCTGTGCCGTGGAAGATCAGCAGACCAACCTTATCGCCCATGTTGACAATCGCCGGGGCGGCATAGCCTGCATCACCTTTGCCAGCCTTCCACACAACCTCTCCGGTCATCTTCTCATACGCGAGGGCCCGGGCGCTGCCGCCGCCTTGAACCAATACCTTATCCCCGTACACCAGTGGCGAGGACGAATGTCCCCACTTTGGGGTCTCGCCGCCGGCATCATTGACGTTGCGTTTCCACAACAGTTTCCCATCATTCAGATTCCAGCAAGCCAGATCGCCGCTGCGACCGAATGTGTAGACCCGGTCGTCGTCTATATAAGGTGTGGCCCTTGGACCTGGTCCGTGACTTCTGCCGGCCCTGGCTTTGTAGGACCCCAGCCAGAGGAGCTCGCCGTTGTTCGGATCCAGGCAGAAGATCAAATCTTCGCTGCTGCTCCTTCCGGGCACGATTAGTCTGTTGCCCCGAACCGCAGGCGCCGACCAGGTCGCGGACTGCCTGCCCTGGCAGAGATAATCTACCTCCCAGAGCTTCTTGAGGCCCGAGAAGTCTTTCGCGATCCCGGTGACAGTACTCTTGCCGTCGCCGCTTAGCCCGCGCCAGCAGGGCCAGTCCGCCGGCCCCTGTGCAGGAGGTGAAAGAACAGCAGTCTGGACAGGGATAACACCAACCGGTCCGACGATATCCTGCTCGCCATAGATTGCATTCCAGGCCTTGGGGGCAATGAGGATTCCACATAAGACAATGGCACAGACCACGCAAATAGCGATATGCTTTAGCTTCATTCTAGCTCTCCTGTCATTCGAAAATACGGCGTATTCGGTTACCTAAAGTCTGCAAAGACGCTGGAGTTTACCTTTGGCCTTCTTCGCAAGGCGAAGGAATCTGGCCGATCTACTATTGAGTTTCTTTTCCCAGCCGGCAATCTCTTTCAGTCTCTCTATTATGTCCAGATGCTGAGTGCACGCCTCTTCGCAGGCAGCGCACTCGATGCAATCGCCGGCGTCGGCCGCACGATCCATCAGCAGTCCCCATATGTGATTGTCTGCGATCTTGTCCTGCATCTCTCTGTCGGTCCTGCCCAAGAGCGGCTTTTCGTTGTATATCTGCATGTAGTTTGCTATCGGGATGTTTTCGGGACAAGACTGCATACAGTAGCCACAGCCGGTGCACAAGGAGTTCATGTTCTCGGAAACGTGAGCCCGAACGCGGTCAATGTCTTCGTCGGTATACGGCCTTGCGGCCTCGGCGATGCGGCAGGCTGCGTCTATGTGTTCCTTTGATGTGAAGCCTACCAGTGTTACGGTTATCTGATTGCAGCTCAGACAGAATCGAAGGGCCGCCTCCGCAGGCGTTTGGCCCTCGTGAGAAAGGAAGGCCAACTGTTTCTGATGTTTCGGGATCAGCCCTCCGGAGAGCGGATTCATGGCCACGACACCAAGGCCAAGTTCGTGAGCTGCCTGGACACCCTGCCAGCGGTATGGGAAGTTGAGGATGTTGACGCCAAGCAGGACACCTTCAAATTCCTTCCTGCGGAGTATATTCTCGACCTGCGGCCCCGGCAGATGCGTGGAGATGACTATATTGTCGATCAGACCTTCGTCCCTGCACTTCAAGAGTCCCTCGTACTGGCCGCCCTTCTTCATCGCCAGTTCATATTGATCCACCCTGCGGATGCACCAGACGTGATAAAAATCGATCTTGTCCACATTCAGACGCCTGATCGACTTCTCAACCGCCCTTCGTGCCTTGTCAGCCGTCTTGATTGAGGTCGGCATACCTTTTGTGGAGACGCAGTAGCGGTCCCGAGTATCGGCCATCTGTCTTAACGCGATGCCAAAAATGTCCTCGCTTGTATCGTTGCAATATCCCGGTGCGGTGTCGAAATAGTTGATGCCCCTGCTCTGGGCGTAGAGCAGGAGTTGGGCGTTCTCCTCGTTCGACTTCGATGGATCGAATCGCATTCCGCCAAAACCGACTGCACTGACTTGAGCCCCAGTTCTGCCGTATTCACTGTAGATCATACTATCACTGCTCAGCTATCTTAGAATCAAGTGTCAGGTTTTATCCGCTATGTCCTGCAGGAGTCCGTAAACACTACTGCTGCATGCTACGCACCTTGTAGTTTAGCACGATATGTGGTTACATTTCAACTCCTCTATGTTTGTCACCCACCACTTGGGAAATCCAGGATCAGCATTTCCTTCGGTAAGAACTTGAAGTTCCAAGTACCAGATGTTACGAACATGATATATGAATATTCTGACCATCATGATCCTCTGTTTCATGATGCTGACGACAGGATGTTCGGCCTGTTGTGACCGATCCGAGTCCCTGTGGATAGAGCGAAAGATGGAAGATGATCGAAGGATTTACGGAAATCCCAACAAGAGCTGGAACCGGTGGGAAGGGACTGAAATTGATAAGAACAAGAGATAGCGCTTGACTTGCCGCCTAACGCGGCGAAGCACCCTGACCATTCAATTGCTGCTATTGCCGACTGCCAGCAGTACCTTGTCGTCTCCCGCGAGTAAATCCAATATTCCACATAACCGGGTCACGACGCTTGGCACTCAGAGGCAATTTGTCTTCTGTGACGAGTCTATATCCTTTACGGCCCATACAATCTTCCATGAACTCGTATTCATAAAGGCCAAAGTCTACGATTCTCCTGTATTTCTGTCCCTCTAACTCGGACAGGCAGTCTTCCCAGTCCCTCTCGCACTCATTGAAAGTCTTACCCTCCTGATAATAATACTCACCACAACCAGCAAGAAAACAGGCCAGGCCAGATAACAGCAAGATTATCTTGTGCTTCATTTTTCGATCCCTTTCAGCATAGCCAGTGATTGCGCTGTCAGCGTCAGCAAATAAAGACCTTCCGTGAGCCTCGTCGAGACACACATTCATGGCATCAACTCGCAAAGCTTGCCAAATAAGAATAACACATCCGCCGGCAAATGCGAGTATCAA
>LJTR01000342.1 GCA_001303465.1 Phycisphaerae bacterium SG8_4 | reverse complement strand
CATCCATTACGTCGGCATAATACTCCCTGTTGACTCTGAAGAACTCGGGGTCTGCCTTACGGACCTTCTTGACGGCATCTGCGGTAAACTCATCCTTTGCGAAATCATCGCCCATCATCTCGAGAATACTGTCGATCCTTTCGGCTCGTATTTCGTGCATGGAAATCTCTTTTTCTCTGACCATCGCCCTTCTAATCGAAGGAGCATCGACCGAGACGGCGACAAGTTGGCCTCTGAGCCAGGTAAGCGTTTCAGTCTCATGAGGCATGCTTGAAAGGAAATCCTTTATCCGTTCATTTGCCAGACTGTTGAGCGCGGTGCTCACCAAATATGATATCAGAAGGCTGTCGCTCACGTGACGGGCCATTTTGTGAATGGTAAGGCATCTGGCCAGCGCAGCCCTGTAGTCACCTTCTTCGGCAAGAATCTGTGCGTTGGCGGTCAACATGAAGGCCGTCGACCTCACTTTCGCAAGCTCAGGCATGAGCACGCCAAGTCCCCTCGATATGTCGTGGCCCCAGTCACATTCGCGTACATCGGCGGCGGTCTCGACAAACTCCAGGGCGTACCTGTTTTCCTCCAGACATTGTCTGACTTGATCGGTCGCCTTGATCTTGCCGTGTCTCATATCGGCCATCATTTCCTTGACTTCTTGGCTCGGTTCCTTGAGCATCAAGAAAGCTTTGTAGTAAAGAACGGCCGCGTTGTCGGGCGGATAGGCCTCGAGAAGCGAAGTCGATGTGAGCAATATTAACAGGGTAAAGGTTGTTCTGATGAAGTTTCTGTGGCTTGCGAGTTTCATAATTCTGTCCTTTCAGGTTATACACCGTTGGATCCTGCGAGTAGTTCTCGTACCGACACTCCGGCCGGCTTCGAATCCAACATCTTGAAGGCTTCGTTCGACACGTCGTCGACTGCTTCCAGTCCGCCGCGACGATATGCCATATTGAGTGACAGCACACTGAGCATCTCCGCGGGAGATTTGGCTACTTTCCTAACCGGCAGAGGTTCCTGCTCGGGCGGCCGGAGTTGATTCGACAGCAGACCGATACCCAGGATTATCACCGCCGCGGCGGCCAGTCTAGTAGACCTGCTTTGCAGGATTATCCGGACTACGCTCGATCTGCCTGCGGTGGTTTCGTCCATCGCTGCGAATGAGTCATCCAGAACACGTTTGTCCATCTGCGGATCGGTCGCAACTTTCGCCTTGCCGCGTCTTACAAAATCTTCTGTATTGTCTGTAGGTTTCATTTTGTCACCGTACTCTTGATGATCGAACGAAGCTTTTCCATGCCGTAACGGTATCGGCTCTGCACCGTGTTGATCGAGATGCCGAGTGCCTCGGCTATTTCGCGAAATCGCATCTCCTGATGCAGGTGCAGAACGATGATCTCACGCTGCTCGAAAGGAAGGCGCCCGAGGATTCCCTGCAGCCGGTTTGCTTCTTCGGAGCCGGCCGCATGCTCGACCGGATCATCCGAATCAGCTCCGATGTCTTCGGCAGCGTCGAGTCCGACATCGAGGCGCGATTTCAAACGGTTCCTGTCGCGGGCACAGTTGGCCACACATGTTGACAGATAGCCCTTAAAGGTCCCGGTGAGACTAAAGCCCCCTGCCGTCCGGGCGAACGACACGAACACATCGTGCACAACGTCTTCGGCCTCAGCTCTGTCTCTTAGCAGGGTAACTGCCAATCCGAGCAGATCATCTTTGTACTTTTCATAGAGCTGTCGCAGGGCATCTTTGCTGCCGCGATTAAACTTCCAAACAAGTCTCTTTTCGTCGATCATCAAAGCAGCTTGTCCAAATTCCAAAGATACGGCCGTTTCTTACTGGTACAACGGATGACCGGGGCATTTTAGTCTAATTTCGGCGCCACTGGTGCAACAAAAAAAACGATCGGCTGCAATTGTCTGCTAGCCCCAAAGAAAACCGGGGCCTGTACCGAGTCAATCAGTACGGGCCCCGAATCCCTGGCAAAGAAATCAAAAAACCAAAATGCAAAATGTAAAATTAAGGAAGACATCCGCCTACGGCGGATTCCGCTATTTTGATATTTGACATTTGATTTTTACATTTTTCTATTTTACCGATACAACCGAATGTCATCGAAGTACATAGTCCCCTGACCGCCGGCCGCGGGACTTGCCTTGGTGCCAATGCCAATGGTAATCGTATCGACGTTAGTAAGGTTCACGCCCTGGTCGGCAAAACGCGCCAGGTCGGTAACCCACTCGGTCCATCTGCTTGTCTGTGTGACAGCAGGCTCATCATGATAGACAACGGCGGTGCCGTTCAGGGCGACAAACATCCGCTCGGCGCTATTGGCTGAAGCCCCCTTGAACCACAATGACAGTTTGGTGACGCCTTCTTCAGTCCAGTCGCGCGCCTGCACCAGCGTCAAAGTCGCTTCGGATGTCTTGAGGTTGTTGTCGTAGGCATACGGCATCGACTGATCGCCGCCATGGACAATGCCTTGCTCGGCATACGGCGGCAGATCATTGCCGACAAGGGCGCCGTTTGTCGTCGTCCCGAAGCCGTCGATCCATTTGTCGAATATTCTATTGCTCGCATCGTCAGGAGGATCGATGTCATTGTAGGATTCGAAATCATCGACCAGGATGAAGTCGGCCGTCGTGAACGTCCAGACCAGGCCTTTGACGGTACCTGTAGAATAGACCTCATCGACGCGCCATGCGTAGCTGCTGCTCCATTCTAGTCCTCCGGGATCATAGCTTTCGGCGCCGAGAGACCTGGCTCCTGCGTACTCGGGTGACACCGTCGTGGCGTTCTTGACGGCTTCGGCATCGGTGCCGAGGTACAGCTCGTGCGAGGCGGCATTGTCCGCCGCCGTCCAGCCGAGCGTTGCGACCATCTGGACGTCCACCGCCCCGTTCGCCGGCTGCGGATTGCCCACGGCGCCAGGCGTCGTGAAGCCCCACACATCTCCCTTGTACGTGTCGAGGCCGTCAAACTCATCGACCCGCCAATAGTATATCTTCTCTGACTCAAGAGATTGGGGACTGTAGCTCGCAACCCCCAACGGAGTGCCGCCAGTAGCATTTTCCACCTCGTCGTAATCGTCGCCGAGGTAAATTGTGTGCAACTTGGCGCCGTAACCTGGCGTCCAAGTGAAGATCGCATCCGGGTCGACAAATTCGGCGCCCTCCGGCGGATCCGGATTGTAAGCAGTCTTCGGCGGGATCGAGAAGCTCCAGATCTCGCCCTTCCAGGGGCTGTTCGGATCGGCCTCGTTGACCTCATCGATTCGCCAGTAGTAGGTTGTGCCCGGCACGAGACCCTCCGGCACAGCAAAGCCGGGGAAGCCGGCGAGTAGGGTTGTGTCGCCCTGGTTACCGTGGAAGACCGGCGAATCAACAGTGGCGTCGTTGACGTCGGCGAAGTTGTCGCCGAGGTACACGTTGTGAGAGACAGCAGAGTCTCCCGGTCGCCAACTCAAGTTTACCCATGTATCCGGGTGTAGAGTTCCGACAGGAGGATTCGGGCCCGAAGCATATGGAAAATCTTCAATGTTCTCCATAATGGCCACAATCTCTTGTTGTGTAAGCGCCCGGTCGTAGATCCGGGCATCGTCGATAAGACCGCCGAGCTCGAGGACCATCGGATCGATGTCCCTTCCGCCACCGAGAAGAACGCGACCGTCACCCTCGCCGATGCCAATCCGGCCCGTCGCTGCTTCCCTGACGATCTCTTCACCATCCAGATAGATGACCTTTTCGGCCCCATCGTACACCGAAGCCGTATGATGCCACTCGCCGTCGAACAGAGCTGTGGCCGAATCATTCGGTGCCGCCATCCATTCGGGTGACGTGCTGTTCGTCTTGAAGCCCATCCTCAGCGAGGGCCCATGATAATACATCGCAAATGTATCATAGGGATCGACGTTACCGAATTGATCACCGTAGCCCCTTATGATGATGCCGCTCCATTCAGGTCCGTCGGTATCGTTGACCTTTACCCAGGCGGCGAGTGTAATCACATCGCGGCACACCGTGTTGAACACCGTGCCCTGTCCGCAGTCCACATAATCATCATCACCGTCAAGCTCGACGGCACCTATGAGCCAGCCGGCCGCCCATGTCGCATCACCTTTGAGTGTCCCATCGTTGACGCCCGCACTGTCGGTGGCTGTGGTTCCGCTTCCGTCATCCATTTTCCAGTGCGATATGAGATCTGATTTGATATCTGCGTTTGCGATATCAACAGACGCGCCCAGCAACAAAACAAGTGAAACCAGATAAGTCAGTCTTCGACACATAACGTACCTCCTTCATATTAAGATGCTATAGTGCTCACGATTGAAAAACTCGCGTTCTTGCGCGGGTAACTTGTGCCATAGGCAGTAACTTCACAAAAACAGTTTATGATTCTACTCGCGGGAATCTACTACCCTGAAGGGTATAATAGTCTGATATTGCCTGGAAACATGCTGACCGTGTGACTAGCCAGCGACGATGTTCAGCGGTTTGGGCGACCTCCTTCCTTCCAGGACCTGACCTGGATTCCTCATCGAATACGAGACAATTCTGATGCTTGCTGGCCCCATTTGTACCAAATGTGCCGCCGTCATGTCAAGCACAATTACGACCGAGCCTAATTACGACCGAGCCTCGGACTCCTTCGCCTCTCTTCGAATGTCCTCGACTTCTTCGTCTATCCTGACCAGCTGCTCGCGGGCCATCTGAAGGTTGGAGTCCTGGCCGGTCTTTTCGTACAACTTGACCAGCCCGTTCAAACCGGCCTTTTCGCATGCGATTCCAACCAGCCGCGTAATATACAGGCCTTCTTTGTCCGCGTTCAACTCTCTACCGACCTGAAGGCTGTGCACATAGTAAGCTTCGGCGTTCTTGTAGTCATTCTCGGCCATGAGGGACTTGGCCTCGTCGATGACACTCAGAACGTAACTGCGAACCTCTCGGCAGTTTTCCGTGATCTCGGCAATCGCCTTTTCCTGGTCCTCCTTTGACAGCCTGGCAAACTCATCCTCGGTCAGTGTATACATAAAAGGTCGATCGAAAATCTCAAGACTCAAGTCTTCCTCTTGCTGACCGGTTTCATCCGAAAGGCCCAATTCCTTTTCCCAGAAGTCGAGGACAAATGCTTCAAGCATTTCATCCTGCTGCTCCTGGGGCAGTTTGTCGAATTCATCCTGCGTGACAGATGAATCGTCGTCAATTTCCGGCTCTGATGGCTCATAGTGATCAGTTTCCTGCACGACCTCCACCGGCGATGGCGCCGGTTCGGGGGTCGGATTATCCTCGCCTGCCGAATCGTTGAAGAACAGGAGGAATCCCAAAGCCAGTATTACACAGCTTGCCAACGCGCCTGCTATCTTCTTCATTTTTCATCTCTCTCGATTTTGTGGTTGCCGTAGGAGTCTGGACTCCTCAGTCACAGGTACAACGGATGAGACACCCTTATTCGTCTAAGTTTCTTCTGACATTCTCAACCGGCGGTCCGCAAAGAATACTGCGCATCAAGGTCCAGCCTGTTCAGCTGACAGTAACCATCCAGAGATATCGTATTCCGCAACCCCAGAGTATGTGCTAGCCTCATTCTTGCAGGCTTAGGTCATACCGTATTGCATCCCATTTTTGGGTTGCTCCCTCCGGAGCGGGTGCTTCCAAGACAGCACAGGAGCCGGTACTGCGGTAAGCAAACGGTTTTTGCATAACAGGGTCAGCGGGAACAGGGACCTCGGTGATACTGCTCAACTCCTTTGGAAATTTG
>LJTR01000341.1 GCA_001303465.1 Phycisphaerae bacterium SG8_4 | reverse complement strand
AACACGGCAATATCGGTGACTGCCAATCGTTTGTCTGCCGCGACGAAGGCGGCGATGACCGCTGCGGCGCAGAATACTCCCAGACCAATCTCAATCCCTGTCATGCGATATGAGAACCTGTTGCCGGAGAAGCACCACACAATCCACGCCAGGCACGAGAATATCAGGATGGCCGACACCGACAAGCTGTAGACGCTGTCACCGAGATTGGCCGCAACAGTTGTTGACTGCATCGGCGGCCCTTCGGTGAACGTGCCGCGAATCGCGAGCACGCAGAGGCACAGACCCAACAAGACGTACTCCAGGTATACGAGACTCTTGCCTTTGGGTGTAACAGGATTAGTCGGCTTTTCTGTCATTCTTGACGGTAGTTTCAAAGACGGCGATTATCGACAAGACTAGGGTTGTCTGTGCGAAGATCAAAACGGTGCCGATCCGATCGACCTGGTACAGAAAAGTTGCGCCGAGTCCGGTGCAGAGCGTGGCCAGGTACAAAGTCAGGGCCGTTTGCGCGTCGGTCAGGCCGTGTCTCTTCAAACGGTGGGAGAAGTGCTGGGTGTCGCCGACGAACGGACTCTGGCCCTGACTGATGCGCAGCAGTGTCACGCTGATGAAATCGTACAGCGGTACGGCCATGACGATCAACGGCATAAAGACCGGATACCATTGTTCGCTCTGTGCCTCGTGATGGTAGGTTGTGCGCAGCGTCAGCAGTGCTACGAAGAACCCAACGACGAGCGAGCCGGCGTCGCCCATGAATATCTTAGCGGGCGGGAAATTGAAGACCAGGAATCCCGTCAGCGTCCCAATGAAGACGAGCGCCATCGCGCCTACGAAAACCTGGCCGCTGAACGCTGCCGCGGTGAACAGGATCGAGCTGACTATCGCGGCGATCCCGGCAGATGCGCCGTCCATGTTGTCGAGAAAATTGAAGGAGTTGATGATCAGGACAATCCAGAAGGCCGACAGCACCGAAGAGATCACAGTGCTCTCGATGAAAAGCTCGACTCGTATTTCCGCAAATGCCGCGGCGACGAGCGCGACCGTGAATTGCGCGGCCAGTTTGAGGAACGGGCCGAGATGCTTTTTGTCATCCCAGAGGCCGACCACAAACAGCGCGAGGATACTGAGCACTATTACCAGCAACTCGTCGATTCTCGCCAGGAAATCGGCGGCATCGACGGCGGCTCGCTCGGCGATCCAGGCAAAATGGCCCGGAGCGACGAGAAATCGCATAAACGCCATGGCGACAAGGATTGTGATAAGCAATGTCGCCGAGATAGCGATGCCTCCGCCCAGCGGGACGACGCGCTGCTTATCGGGCTGATACCTATCGGCGGCGGGGCGGCAGACAAAATCGGAGCGGACGGCCAGCTTCTTCACCACGGCGGTCAGGGCCGCCGAGACCGCAAATGAACCTGCCAGCAGGGCTATTGCAAGTGCGATCAAGCTGATTGTTCCTTGTTAAAACTATGTCTGTTCTTACGCTCGACCGATTTCAACTGTTCCAGCAATCTGGTCCTGACCTTCTCGAAGAAATCGAAGTAACATTGCTGCCTGTAGTCCGGGTAAGTGTGGTCCAAAGGCCGCCATTGGCCCCTATCATAGATAAGAGTCACTTCGGCATACATTTTCCTGCCGATGTATATACGATGTGAGTAGTTTTTTGTTGTGGCCAATACGAGTTTTGAAGGCTCGATTATCCCTGGATCCAGATTTACCGGTCTGGGCAGCGGGATCGCCAGGGATTTGGCCAGCCTTTGTTCGAGCCCGTTTGTCTTCAGTTTGATCTTTGCCAGCTTGCCGGGATCAATCAGCCGTTCGAAGCTCAGGAACTGCCTCAGGATGCGCGGGCCTGTCTGGTCCCTGTAATAATCGGTCTGATCAAAAGGCCACACCTCACTCGTGAAGTCAGCTTCGCCGAGCTTGCCAGCCACCAAATCGGATGCCGTATGCAAACACTGGTAGTTCGAGGCCAATATTCCTACTACGAGCTTGACCGGCTTGGGCTCTTTGAGTTTCCACATAATCAGACATCGCAGATTCGCACGGCATAAGCCAGAGATTCGATCGGGTCTTTCACCGGGATAAATTCGTGCGCGACATACCCTGTGTACCCGGTCTTGACGATGGCTCGCATAATCGCGGGATAGTACAATTCCTGAGTCTCGTCGATTTCATGCCTACCGGGGTTGCCGCCGGTGTGGTAGTGGCCAATGTACTGATGGTAGTTCTGAATCGTGCTGATTATGTCGCCTTCCATGATTTGAGCGTGGTAAATGTCGTAGAGGATCTTAATGCGTTCGGAGCCAACGCCCTTGCATACCTCGACACCCCACGCCATGTTGTCAAACATGTAACCCTTGTGATTGACCTTGCTGTTGAGATATTCGAGGCAGATGTTGATCTTCTTCTTTTCAGCATAGCTGGCGACTTGCTTCAGTCCTTCGATGGCGTTTTCGATGCCGACGTCATCCGGGATGTTCCCCCTGTTTCCGGAGAAGCTGATGACGTTCGGGAATCCCGCGTCCGCGGCTGCATCGATGGACTCGCGAATTTTGGCAATACAGCCGGCGTGGTTGCCTTTGTTGTTCATGCCTTGTGTGAGGCTGTGCGTGCCGATCATCGAAGAGGCCAGTCCGTACTTCTTCAGAGTCGGGAAGTCTTTCGGCCCGATCAGGTCGATTGCCTTTAGCCCCATCTTCTTGCCGATCGCACAGAGTTCCTCGAGCGTTTGCTTCCTGTAGCACCATTTGCAGACAGACTGATTGATGCGATCATTCTTGACGATACGTTCGATGCCTTCTGCCGCGACGGCTTTTGTCGCGTGAGCCAGCGAACCGACGACTGCACCAGCGGCCGCAAGGGAAGCATTGCGAACGAGAATGCGCCGTGAAAGCTTGTCCTTGTGTTGATCAGACATGGTCTTATTCCTTCATTTGGGTTTAACTTCGTATCTCGATTATAGTTGCCTTATCTTTGCGGCACAGACCTTCAATTCCGGTATCTTGGCGATCGGATCAAGGGCGTCATTCGTCAACATGTTCGCCGGACCCTCGGCAAAATGGAACGGCATGAACAGCCAGCCCTTGGCCACCTGCGTGCCCACGCTTGCTTTGGTTGTGACCTTGCCCCGAGTTGTGGTGACCTCGACCGAGTCGCCGTCTTCGATGCCGTACTCCTTGGCATCCTTGAAGTGAATTTCGACGTAGCCGGTCGGCGATTTCTGATGGATGGCCGGAGATTTTCGCGAGAGCGTTCCCGTGTGGTACTGGTATAACTGCCTCCCTGTCGAGAGAATCAGCGGGAATTCCTTGCTGGGCAGTTCGGCCGGCTCCCTGAATCGCACCGGATGGAACTTTCCTTTGCCCCGTTTGAATTCGCCCTTGTGCAAGTACTTCGTGCCGGGATGGTCCCTGTCGGGGCAAGGCCATTGCAGGCCTACCTCTTCGATTCTGTCGTAGGCGATTCCGCCGTATATAGGCGATACGGATGCAATCTCGTCCATTATTTGTGAGGTGTTTTCGTATTGCATCGGTATGCCCATTGCCGTGGCTATATCGCATACGATTATCCAGTCGTCTCGCGTCTGGCCCGGCGGATCAACCGCCTTTCTCACCCTCTGGATGCGCCGCTCGGTGTTTGTGAACGTGCCCTCCTTCTCGGCGAAGCTGAACGCCGGCAGGACAACGTCGGCGTATTGTGCCGATTCGGACAGGAACACATCCTGACACACGAGAAACTCGACCTTTTCGAGGGCCTTTCGTGTCCTGTTGAGGTTGGGATCGGACAATGCGGGATTCTCTCCCATCAGGTAGAGTGCCCTGACATCACCGTCTTCGATCGCGTGGAACATTTCCACGACGGTCAGGCCGGCCTTGTCCGAGAGTTTCGCGTCCCACGCCTTCTCGAATTTGGCATGTATCTCGGCGTCTTCCACCGATTGATATCCCGGATAGACATTGGGCAAAGCGCCAAGGTCGCAGGCACCCTGGACATTGTTCTGACCCCGCAACGGATTAACGCCGGCCGATTCCTTGCCGACGTTGCCCGTCAGCATGGCGAGGTTCGCCAGTGACAGGACGTTATCGGTGCCCGTGGTGTGCTGGGTGATCCCCATGCTGAAGACAATGCTGGCGCTGTCGGCTCTGGCGTAAGTGCGGGCGGCTTGGCGAATTGCATCGGCCGGGACGGTTGTTATCTTCTCGGCTTTCTCCGGCGTCATCTCTTTGATTGCGTCAACTATTTCCTCGAAGCCCTCCGTACGCTCTTCGATGAAATCCCTGTCGTGCAGCCCTTCGGCCAGAATCACGTTCATCATTGCGTTTATCAGAGCGACGTCACTGCCGGGCCGCTGCTGCATGTGCAGCTTTGCATAACGAACGAGTTCGATCTCTCGGGGGTCGGCAATGATAAGCTCGGCGCTGTTTTTCACCGCCGCCTCTCTGATGCCGATCGCTATCACCGGATGGGCCTCGGGTGTGTTCGAGCCTATGACGAAGATGCATCTGGCGTCCTTGAATTCGTCGATGGAGTTTGTCATCGCTCCGCTGCCGAACGCTCGGGCCAGACCTGCAACGGTCGATGAGTGGCACAAACGGGCACAATGGTCGACGTTATTTGTTCCGATTCCGCCGCGGATGAACTTCTGGAAGACGTAGTTGTCCTCGTTTGTGCACTTGGCAGAAGACAATCCCGCGATGCTGTCGGGTCCGGATTCGGCTTTTATCTTCGTGAGCTTGTCAGCGATAAGGCCTATCGCCTCATCCCATGTCGCTTCTTTGAGTTTGCCGTCACGTCTTATCAACGGAGTAGTGAGCCTCTCCGGATGGCCCACGAAGTCCATGCCGAACCTTCCCTTGATGCAGAGGTTGCCGTCATTTGGTATACATCCGACTTCGCTGGTGACCCTTACGATCCGATTCTTCTTCGGATTGACGTTCAGATCGATCTGACAGCCCACGCCGCAATAGACGCAGGTGGTCCTCGTTTTGACCAGGTCCTTCGCCTGGCCCTCGCCAATCGCCGAGCGATCGTAGAGCGCCCCCGTGGGACAGGTGGAGATGCACTGGCCGCAGAGTACGCACGTGGATTCGTTCAGAGGCAGATCGAATGCCGTGGTAACTTCCGTTTCGGCAGCTCGATTCTTGAATGTCAGAGCATGGGCCATCTGCACTTCTTCACAGATTCGCACGCACCTGCCGCAGCGGATGCATTTGTCCGGATCGTACTCCAACGCTAGGTTGGCGGTCGTGTAATTGGGACCGGTTTCCGTGCCGAGAGCCCTCCCGAGTGACTCCTCGCTTAGCTGGTATTCATAGGCGTAGTTCTGGAGGCTGCATTTGCCGTTCTCATCGCAGACAGTACACCTGGCTTTGTGCTCGCAGAAGAGAAGTTCGAGAATCGTCTTGCGGATGTCCCGGATTTCGTCGGTGTTTGTCTTGACCGCCAGTCCGTCTCGGGCCTCGAAAACACATGAGGGCTGCAGGCCCCGTTGGCCCTCGATCTCGACAAGACACAATCGGCACGAGCCCGAAGGCTTGAGTCTCGGGTCATAACAGAGGTTGGGAATGTCGATGCCGTTATCCTGGGCGGCCTGGAGTACTGTCTGTCCCGATTGGGCCGTGATCTGTTTGCCGTCTATGGTCAGTTTCACTTCAACCACTTCCTAATGTCTAGTTATTCCTTGCTCTTCGATTCCGCCTGCTTTTCGCGTCTGGTAAGCTCGCCGCTGCGGCGATACACGGCGGCG
>LJTR01000019.1 GCA_001303465.1 Phycisphaerae bacterium SG8_4 | reverse complement strand
CAACAATCCGCCGACAAGACCTGCTCCCGGCGCAAAGCCTATCACGTCGGAAAACTCGCTCCTTATCCGCTGCAGATGCTCCTGGAGGACGAGCCCGACTCTTGCGGCGTTTTCAACCAGCCTCTCTTGCTCAATGACTTCGATACTTGCCAGCGCAGCGGCGCAGCAGATCGGATTGCCCGAGTGCGTGCTGGTCATCGCGTTGGGCCCATACAAATCCATCACCTCTTCGGTGCCGATCACTCCGCTCAAAGGCAGTGAACTGGTTACTCCCTTGCCTATGCAGAACAAATCCGGAACCACGTCGTACAGCTCGAAGCCCCACATCCTCCCACATCTGCCGAAGCCCGCCTGGACTTCGTCGAAACACAGCAGAGCGCCGTGCTCGCTGCACCACCGGCGCAGATCCTTTGCGTATTGGGTGGGCATGAAATTCGGCCCGGCTCCCTGATAGGTTTCGCTTATCACGCCGGCGACATTGCCCGGCTCAACTCCAAGCCGCCCGAGCGTCTTCTCGAACAGTTGGAAGCTTGTGTCTTGGCAGCGAAATCCGTCAGGAAACGGCACCTGGACAATCTCGGGGTCGAGATTCTTTATCCAGCCTTCGCCGCCTCCCAGACGTCCCATCTGCTGAGCGCCGAGAGTCCTGCCGTGAAAGGAATCTTCGAACGATACAATAATATTTTTGTCGTCTGTGCCCTTCTTTCGCCCATACGTTCGCATGAGCTTCAGGGCGCACTCGGTGGCCTCTGCGCCGGTGCTGAGCACAAATGCCTTGTTCAGCCGCTTGGGCGCCAGCGATACCAGCTTCTGCACCAGCTCAATTCTCGGTCGGTTGCCGAAACAGTATGTGGTCAAAAGCGGCTTAGAAGCCTGATCGATAATCGCGTCGGCAATTTTCTTGCTGCCGTGGCCGGCGTTTGTGACGAGCACGCCTGAGGAGAAATCAAGCCACATGTTGCCGTAGGCATCGTACACATTCACACCCTCGGCGCGGTCCCAGATCACCGGCGCCTGGCCTCGCATGCTGACAGGCTCGGCCCGGCGAAGTTTTTCAATCTCCCTTATTGTCTCAGGATTTGGAATAGATCCTGAAATCCTGCGGAACTTCGTTGACACGGGTTCTACTTCGGTCGGAACTAGTGGGAATTCCTTTGCCATTTTCTCCTCTGATTTATCTTATCTGGAAAAGCCAACAGTCTGCAGGATTTGTCAATATTCTCTGAAGGCGACGCCGGCATTCTCGCCGTGAGTGATCTCAACTTCTCGTCCGCCGTTTAGAATGGAGAGCCGTCCGGCCTCGATTACCAGCTCGTTGTACGAACTGTTCGCAGGCGTTGCCATGATGCCTTCTTCGTCGAACTGCTTGATCAGTCTCTGCCTCGCTTCAATATCCTCCGGGGATATCTCTCTGCACTTGCAGATATTCTTCACTATTAGTTCGATTGAGCGATATCCGTATCCGACGGGCGTCAGTCCCTCGCCGCCGAGATTGACGTACTTGAAATAGTCCGGACTCGGTTCAGAATAATATGTGTCACCCGGTTCGCTGCCCTTGGCAACATAACAGTGCTCAATGCCTCGGTTCTGGTCGTTGTGTACGAGCATGCCGCTCCTGCCGGCGCCGTGACAATACATGCGAATGCCCTGGAAGTTCCCACCGGGGCCGTCATCCGGATAACCCATCACATTTGTCACGTTAAGGCATGCGTCATTTTCCCAAATGACCCGCCCGTCGGTCCACAGATACCCGATGTTGCCGTTGGGGTATGTGTCTTTTATACCGTAAACGGACACGGCTTTGGGCAGCAGAGCGGTTATGAAATGAACTTGATCTACGTAGTGACAGCCGACATAAGTGAACATGTCGGAGTTTTCCGCTGTGAACCAGTTCTGAAAATTCGAATGCCGATAGTAGTACGGTTCGTTCATTTCGGCGTGGCCAATGCGAAATTCTCCGAATCTGCCCTCCCTGTAAAGTTGCCGGGCCATCAGCGCCCTGTCATCAAGGCGTTTGTGGTACTCTACGCCTACGACAAGACCTTTCTCGTAGGCGATTCTCTCAATCTCAACGGCCTGCGAATACGTTAACACCAAGGGCTTCACACAGCATACGTGGTGACCACAGGCGAGCGCAGCCTGTATAACCTGATAGTGCACAGGATCCGGCACGGCTACGACTACAATGCTGTCTTTCGGCATCTTTTTGATGACGTCCCTGAACAGGTCCGGGAAATTCTGTCCGGGATCTGTATCGAGAGGAGGATATGCCGTGAAGCTATGACCAGCGAACGCCTTGCTGAGCGTCTGGTCCTGCGCCAGGGCGCTGAGCGGAGGGCTGTTCAACGCGCAGACGCTTATTTCGCCGACGATGCCGAGTCGCTGAAGCTGATAGATCGAAGGCAGAATCTGGACCTGCGTTATCATTCCGCCGCCTACAATACAAACTTGAGGTTGTCCACTCATCGGCCTCTCTCTGAATTACAAATTAAGCAAGGGCAATTTGTTGGTCTTGGGGCTAATAATTAGCACCGCCCCGACCTATTGTCAAACCCAAATTTTCAGTTGATTGTTGCAGTCCTATGCTGTAAAAGGACGGTAAATGTCAATCCAGTTAGATACGGGAGGTTACAGATGCATGCTCGATCAGATGGTGTCCACAAGACAGTCGTTCTTGGAGTATCAATAGTAGCACTCGGGTTTTGCGGAACTACGCTACTGACCGCCGCAGAGAAGGAACCTCAATTATGCCAAGGGAATTATCACAGTGAAGAAGCCGCTAAGAAACAGCTTGCGAAGTTTGCCGCCAGCTACTCCAACCTCACCGAGTGGAAAACCAGGGCCGAGCACATTCGCGAGTGCATCCTTCTAGGTGCAGAGCTTTGGCCTCTGCCCGAAAAGCGTCCGCTGAATCCTATCATTAACAGCAGACGCGAACATGAGGGCTACAGCGTCGAGAACCTCGCGTTTGAGTCTCTGCCCGGAGTCTTTGTCACCGGCAACCTGTATCGCCCGACGCGCGGCGACGGGCCGTTTGCCGGGATACTCTGTCCGCACGGGCATTGGGGCAAGCCCGATGACTACGGACGCTTCAGGCCCGATATGCAGAAGCGATGTGCGACCCTGGCCCGGATGGGGGCCGTTGTCTTTGCATACGATATGGTGGGATATGGTGACTCAAAGAACGCAGGCTTCGACCACAGGCGACCCAAAGTTCTCAAACTGCAACTCTGGAACAGCATCCGCGCAGTCGATTATCTTACCTCGCGCAAAGACGTCGATCCAGGGCGGATCGGCGTGACAGGCGCATCGGGAGGAGGAACACAATCGTTCCTGCTGACTGCTGTTGATGATCGAATCGCCGTGTCGGTTCCGACGGTGATGGTTTCGGCGCACTTCTTCGGCGGCTGTGACTGCGAGAGCGGCATGCCTATCCACAAGAGCGGCAGTGAAAAGCGGCCCGGATCATACCCGGCGTTGCCGGGCCATGAGACCAACAACGCGGACATCGCCGCACTGGCGGCCCCGCGCCCGCAATTACTGATCTCCGACGGCCAGGACTGGACCAAGAATACACCTGAGGTCGAGTTTCCCTACATCAGAAATGTCTATCGTCTCTACGGCGCTCAGGACAAGGTTGAGTACGTGCATCTTCCCGATGAAGGGCATGATTACGGTCTCTCAAAGCGCCTGGGCGCATACAGGTTTCTCGCCAAACACCTGGGACTTCGCCTGGCCAGAGTCAGCAGGCCAGACGGTTCGATCGATGAGAGCTTTGTGGTAATTGAGGACAAGGACGGTCTGTACGTCTTCAACGACGAGCATCCGAGGCCCGAGCACGCGGTCAGCGGCGATGCTGCGGATCTGCCGTGGGATTAGCCGGCATCGCCAGAAACGCGATCTCAAGAAGGCGGCTTCTTGAGTTCTTCAATTTTTGGCAGGTCCTTGAGTGTGTTCAGGCCGAAGACTTCGAGGAATTTCTTAGTTGTCCCGTACAGCATCGGTCTTCCCAGAACCTCGGCCCGGCCTACGATCTTTACTAGTCCTTTGTAGGAGAGAGATCGAATCACCTCTCCGGCGGCGACACCTCGGATGACCTCGATGTCGGCTCTTATGACGGGTTGCTTGTATGCAATTATGGCGAGCGTTTCCATTGCCGCGGCGCTGAGCTTGTTATCGCTGCGGACCCGCAGAAGTTTCTTTAACCAGTGATTGTAGGGGCTCAGCGTGAGCATTTGGAAGCCACCGGCAATCTGCTCTATCCTGAAGGCGTTGTGCTTCGCTCGATATTTCTCATTGAGATTCTCGATATGCTGGCGCACCTGTTTCGTATCCGCTTCGACGATGTTGGCCAGTCTCGCCGCCGATAGAGGCTCATCGCTGGCAAAGAGCACCGCTTCGACGACCGACTCAACTGTCAGCTCAACGTCCTGATCTTCCTGTGCCGGCTCAGCCTGCTCGATCTGCTCCGATTCGGCCGTCGGCTCGGTCTGCTCGACTTGCTCGGGTTGCTGCTGGCCCTCAGCTTGTTGGAGCCGTTCCGCCTGCTCAATCTCGTCGGCCAACTCTTCCGTCTCGGCTAGCTCAGCCTGCTCGACTGCTTCTGTCTGTTCGACTTGTTCAGCCAGATCCTCGTCCAGCATTTGGCATTCGCCGTCTTGTATTTCCTGGTGTTCTTTTGTCATAGATCTTTCCACTCAAACGGGTCCGCATCTTTCTTGCTCGTTCTAATTTCTATTCCTTTGAGCCGCCTGCGCAACTGCCCGGCGAATTTTTTCAGAATGAAACGCTCCGAGACCGTATGGCTCAGGCAGACGCAAGTCAATCCAGCCTCCTGGGCGGCCAGCGCCTGATGATGTTTCAATTCCCCGGTCAGGTACAGATCGGCCTCGGCCGCTATGACCGAATTGATGATCTTACCGCACGAACCTGCACAGACGGCCGCTCGTTTGACGAGTCTCTTTTCATCTCCCACCAGGCCGACGGCCTTGGCGCCCGTGGTCTTCTTTATCCTGCCGATGATCTCGGCAACTCTCAGCGGTTGGGCCAATTCGCCGATTCGGCCCAGGCCGTATCTGGGTCCGGTACCGTGAAGTTTGAATACGTCGAAGGCCGGCGTCTCATAAGGGTGTACCTTCTTCATTGCCGCCACGACATTGTCGAGTTTATCCGCCGGCACAATCGTCTCGAACCTTACCTCCGAGACCTTTTCGAGTGTGCCCTTCTTGCCGATAGCCGGCCTTGAGCCCTTCATAGGCAGGAATGTGCCCGTTCCCTCGGTGCCGAAACCACAATGGCTGTAGTTGCCTATCGCCCCGGCCCCGGCGGCAAAAATCGCGTTTGAGACCTTTGCCAGCGATTTGAGCGGGGCAAAGACGATAAGTTTGTAATTGTCGGTCGCCGGATTTGCGACGTAATCGCCGATTGGCTCTCCGTCTTGAATGCCAACGATCTCCGCCAAGCCGTCGTTGACGCCGCCGACGCCGGCGTCGAGGGCGGTATGCACCGAGAAAACCGCGATCCCGGATCGAACCAGCTCATATACGACGCCGGTGGGTCCCTCGGCAGTGACATTCTTAAGGGCGTCCCAGATCACGGGGTGATAACTTACGATCAGGTCGGTCTTCAGCCTTTTCGCTTCAGCGACAACATCGCTCGTCGTATCGATGGTGAGCAGCACGTTCTTGACGTTTCTTTTTGAATCGCCTATCAATAGTCCCACGTTGTCCCAGTCCTGGGCCAGTTCGAGCGGGAATATCCCTTCAATCACTGCTGCGATGTTCTTCACATTCATTTTCAACAAGCTCAGCAAAGCTCCTTTGTAGTTTCTTGACTGTCGGCCCAACCTTGCCGTCACCGACTGTGTGTTTCTCTACTGAGGTTATCGGCATAACCTGCATGATTACATTCGTCAGAAAGATCTCATCGGCACTGAGCACGTCATCTATGGTCAGATCTTTCTCGATCAATTCAATGGAATTCTTCAAAGCGAGCTGGCAAACGGTCTTTCGTGCAACGCCCGCGAGTACAGGCGTTTCGATCGGCGGAGTGTAGAGCACCGAATCTTTGACCAGGAACACATTGCTTACACATCCTTCGGCCAGATAGTTGCCTGTGGTAAACCACAGCGCCTCGGCAGCCCTTCTCTTGTGCGCCATGTTAAGCGCGATCATGCGTGAGTAGTAGTTCGTGGTCTTGTGCCCGCATGTCGGTTCGTCGGGATTCTGCTTGAACGGACAAAGGATAACCAGAACGCCGTTCTTGTAGTATTCCGGCGGGTAGGACCGGAATTTCGCAGCTGTGACAAGCAGCGTAGGTTTGCGATCCTGTTCAGTCTCGGCCATCGGGCCGTTGGTAAACGTCAGACGCAGGCGCGCGTCGGTCAATTTGTTGGCGGCAAGCACTTTGTAGACGGCTTCGGTTATGTACGCCTTCTGGTAAGGATTGTTGATCGACAGGCTGCGCGCGCTGAAAAACAAGCGGTCGAGATGGTCCGCCAGTGCAAAGACCACCCCATTGTGACTGCGCATAGTCTCGAAAAGCCCGGCTCCATATAAGAATCCGCTGTCGGTAACTGAGATGCAGGCCTTGTCGCTGTCAATCAATCTGTCATTTAGAAAAACCTTTTCGCCCATGGCGCCTCGTGCTTCTTACAAACTCGGATTCTTCTTGGCGCAATTCCTTTCTCAGGTCTGCTATTTGTTGTCTGCTTTCTTGCGTCGCGTTTATCCCTGCTATCAGTGCTCTTGCCTTCGTGATGGTCTCTTGCCACTCGGCCTGCGGGTCGGAGTCTGCGACTATCCCGCCTCCCGCTTGCGCGAAGGCCTTTTGCCCGGCGATGATAATCGTTCGTATTGCAATGTTCAAGCACACATTGCCGTCAATGCCAATATAGCCGATGCTGCCTGTATAAGGACCTCGGGCGGTCGGCTCGGTCTCGTCGATGATCTCCATTGAGCGGATCTTCGGAGCGCCCGTGATCGAGCCGCCTGGGAACATCGCCTTTAGAACATCGCAGAACGTGATTTCTTCTCGGAGCGTGCCCGCGACGGTCGCCACGGCGTGAAAAACCGTCGGATAGATTTCGATCGTTCTTGGCTGGACTACCTTCCTGGTCCCGGGTTTGCAGATTCTCGCCACGTCGTTGCGTTCCAGGTCGACGATCATGTTCAGCTCAGCCTGCTCCTTTTCGCTGGCGAGCAACTCATTGAAATTCTCGGTGTTGATTTGCCTTGCGCGCGAAGTTGTTTGCGCCGGCTCAGCAACCCGACGTCGCGTGCCTTTTATCGGCTTGGTTCGGATGACGCCGTCGGCAATCGTTATGAACATCTCGGGCGATGCGCTTACGATGTGGAAACTGCCTCCGTCGATGTATGCAGCGTAGCCGCTTGGGTTGTAATGGTTTTGCCAGTGGAAGAGCCTGATTGGCCGAACTGCATAATCGCATTCGAATCGCTGCGAGAAGTTGATCTGATAGACCTCGCCATCGTAAATATAGCGTCTTATCTTATCGACGGTCCGCAGGTAGTAACCCTTGTCCATATTGCATCGAATCTGTGAGAAATCGATGTTTTCAAGGTCGGCAGGGGCCAAACGCGGCAGGCAAATCTTCCGGGATTCGGCCAGCAGCCGCTCCAGAGCGTCAAGTTTGCCTTCGGCCTCTTCGACATCGTCCGGCAGTTGCAGCGCAATCAGCCAGTGACTCTTCTCGACATGGTCAAAAGCAATGAACCGGTCATAGAAGCAAAGCCGAATCAGCGGCACGCCGATATCATCTACGGCATTCTCAGGCAGTTTCTCGATGTATCTGCCAAGCTCGTAGCTGAAGTACCCGATCCATCCTCCACAGAACATCCCCTGCAGGGGCCAGTCTGCGTGGTCCTCCTGGCGATCTTCGAGTTTGTACCTGCTCAGAGCCTCCTGCAGCTTCTCGAACGGCCCTTCCTGGCCGGAGCGAAATTCGAACATTTCTCTCGGCTCGGCAGCCCAATAGCTGAACCTGCCCGTCTCCGCTCTGGCTGTGTTGCCGCCCAGGATCGACGCCGATTCCAGCCGACTGAAGACTTCGCTCAATGCCGGCAAATCCACAGAGACGCGGATTCTTCTGCTGTGCAACCTGCAGCCCCCACTCTTGGTTTTGATCGCCCTGTCCGTAGTCATCGTGGTCTTTTGACTGTGTACAGCCACCACCTCTTTTTGCCCTGCCGCGTGGCTCTTGCCTGGCGTTCGAAATATATCGTCATCTCCAGGCCGTCATCGGTTCGGATCTTGAACCAGTGCTTGCGAAGATATTGCTCGGGGCCGCCGCTTTTACAGGGCCCTGTCTCCTTCCACGCCTCCAACACGTCGGCGGTCGAGTATTCCTGATCTCTCCAGAGAAATCGGCCCGGAAGTCCCGGCTCACCCCGCGTCATTGCCGCCGCGTCGAACGTGCCTTCGACCGGCACAATTGGCTCACTGACAAATTCCTCGCTCATGGCTTACTGTTGGGCCTTGAACTCTTCCATAATCTGAACGGCCGAGGAGGTGCCGATCCTCTGCGCGCCGGCGGCCAACATTTCGATCGCCTGCTTTGCAGTCCTTATCCCGCCGGCGGCCTTTACCTTGCATCGCGGGGCTGTTTCTCTCATCAGCCTTATGTCTTCGAGTGTCGCTCCGCCGGCCGGGTGCAACCCGGTGCTTGTCTTTACGAAATCGGCCCCCGCCTGCTGTGCGATTCGACAGGCGAATACCTTCTGATCGTCGCTCAGAGCGGCCGATTCGATTATCACCTTGAGCACGACCGCCGGTCTCATCGACCTGCAAACCTTCAGCACCGCCTGCAATTGGCCAAGCAGGTATCTTGAGTCGCCCTCGATTATCGCCGCAAGATCGGCGACCATATCGATCTCATCGGCCCCGGCAAAGATGGACTCCCTGGTCTGGGCAACCTTGACCTTAGTCGAATCGGCGCCGAGCGGCAGGCTCACCACGCCGCCAACAGCAACTTTCGAGCCGGCCAACAGCTCGGCTGCCAACGCCAGCCAGCGACCGTTTATGCACACCGTATGAAAAGCGTAGTCCTTCGCCTGGCGGCAGGCCTGTTCGATCTGCTCTTTTGTCGCCGTGGCTTGCAGCAGAGTATGGTCGATGCAGCCGGCTAATTCTTCGTTCGATATCTGGTGCTCGTCTTTCAACACTTGATTTCTCTGACGTAACCTTTCTTCTTGAAGAATTCCGCCGCACCGGCGATGTTGTCGAATACCTTTGTCGCCGTCTGGGTGACAAAGACCGATGGGCTCTGACTGGCCGTCCAGATGACGTAGACCTCCTTTGCAGCCTCGTGGGCGTGTTGCAGCTCTCTTTCGACGCCGCTGGATATTGCCGCCCGGCCGTCTTCCAGCGTCGGAATGAAGCTGATTATCATATCCGCCTGGTCGATCAGCATGAAATCGCGGGCGTAGGTCTGGCTGTTGATATCTCGTTCGACCTGCTTGACCTCGTTCAAGTCCAGCCTGACTTCTCGTCCCAAAGCCGCTGCCTCGACATAGTCCAGCCCTCTCTCACAGGCCTGTCGCGCCTTTTCGGGAAGATATGCTTCCTCAAGATCGCCGGGATCGAAGCAGATGAACGACTGTTTCATCAATTGCCGAAATCCGAGAATGTCCTTCTGAACATCCTTCATCTCGCCAACGGCGGTCATGGGGAAGCTCAGATACGCCCTCTTGATATGTCTCTCAAAGACAAGTCCGTAGAATGTCTCGGTCGTCCGGACTTTGGCTCCGCGCGCAAGGCAGTAGAACGGAGTTGTCTCATCGACGCCTTTGCAGAGCATTTCCGTGCCGATTATCTCCTCTTCGCGCCAGACGATGAGATCCTTGAGGCTGTGCTCGACGGCATGTTCGTCGACAAGCCGCATGTGCAGCGGAACGATGCCGTCAATAATACACAGGTACATATCGGCCTTGAGCTGCCTCATCTGATCGAAGTCAACAGCCGGAAACAATCCGTGTCGCCAGCGAAAAGTCGCATGGGTATTGACGATCATGTTGGGCTTATTGCGGGCCTTGGCAATAATGTCCTTGAACACGCTGCGGCGGAGCGAGCTGAGCCTCTTCATTGGCATATCCAGGATCTTGCCGGGCGGGATATCGGGTGCTTCGGCGTACATCATGTCGCCAACGTTGCACAGCAGCACGTCCTTGCCTGCCTCGGCGGCAAGTTGACACACATCTTGAAGGTAGCTTTTCTTGTCGACCCCGACCATTCCGGTAACAACAACTATCATGTCCGATCCGACCTCACAATGTACCGACAAATCTGCAAACCCGTACGATATACGATAAGGCTCGGATTGGCAAATGAATCTTTGCCTCCAAAGACGCAATTGCGGCAAACAGAGCCAAAGGGTTGCAGATAGACCAGCTATGTTTTATAATCATCTGACAGTGTTTCAAGCATCCCGGGCACATAGAGTTGGTGACCCTTGCAGAGAATTATGAAGAGAAAACTCATTGTCGTCGGCGTCTTAGGCAGCCTTATCATCCTTTCAGCAGTCTGGCTTGCGCCTGCCTCGTTCGAAGTATCCTCGGAGTGTTCACAAGTCGCCCGCGAGCCGAACATTTCCCCTGATTACTGCGGCATTGTCATACCGAGTAACATCGCCCCCTTGAATTTCAGGATCCTCGAAGCCGGACACCCCTATTGTGTCAAAATCCACTCGGACAGCGGCCCGGCCATAGAAATCGCCAGTAAGACAGGCCGAATACGTATACCTCTTAGAAAATGGCGGGCCCTGCTCGACGCCAACAAAGGCCGTGAACTGTTCGTGGACGTCTACGTCAGGAATGCCGAACGCAAATGGCTGCAATTTCAGCGCATCACCAATACTATCGCCAAAGAAGATATTGACCGCACACTCGTGTACCGGTTCATGAAACCTATCTACAACAAGTGGAACGACATGGGGATCTATCAGCGCGATCTGACCGGTTTCGATGTGTCGCTTGTCATGCACGGGCGCTCGTTCGGCCAAGGGTGTCTCAACTGCCACAGCTTTGTGGGCAACGCTCCGGATACCTTGACTATAGGTCTGCGCAGTCCTGTCTACGGCAGCAGCACCCTGCTGGCCCACAATGGAAATGTTGACAAGATTGGTGCAAAATGGGGCTATACGGCCTGGCATCCGAGCGGCCGGCTCGCTGTGTATTCCATAAACAAGGTGCGTCAGTTCTTTCATACCGGCGGCATGGAGGTCCGGGATGTCGTGGATCTCGATTCGGCGCTGCTCTGTTATCATTGCGACAGTAGGAAGGTGACGTCTCCAGAGCAACTGTCGGACAAGAACCGGCTGGAGACCTATCCGACATGGTCTGCGGACGGGCGGTATCTCTATTTTTGCAGCGGCCCTCTCCTGTGGCAGGACCGAGACACGGTGCCTCCCAAGGACTACGATAAGCTAAGGTATGACCTTCGGCGAATAGCCTACGATATCGAGACAGATCAATGGGGCCAGGCTGAGACCGTGCTGTCGGCAGATGAAACGGGATTGAGCATCCTGCTGCCGAGGATATCACCCGACGGCCGGTTTCTATTGTTCTGCATGTGCCGATACGGCTGCTTTCCCGTATATCAGCCAAGCAGCGATCTCTATATGATGGATCTGGCCACAGGCCAGTATCGCAAACTGGCTGCCAACAGTCCGTACTCCGAATCTTGGCACAGCTGGTCGAGCAACAGCCGCTGGATAGCATTCAGCAGCAAGCGCCAGGGAGGATCACTGACCAGGACATATCTGAGCTACGTTGACGAGACCGGCCAGGTCCACAAACCCTTCGTCGTACCTCAGAAGGATCCGGCATATTATGATTCGTTAATTGAGACATTCAGTGTCCCTGAGCTTGTCACCGGTTGCGTTAAGGTCAGAAGATCCAAGTTGGCCCGGGCCGCCAGGTCCGAACCTTCGGTCGCCATGGACATTCCGATTACGTCGGCAACACCCAAGGCGGGCCCAACCGAGCCGTGGCTGGAGCGCGAATGACCATGTGGTTATAGGAGACGACAACACATGCTGCAGAAAGTGAGGCAGATTCCGCACAATCTGATTTTCTTGCTGTCGGGCTTGCTGTATCTCTGGCTTGTCGTTGAGCCACGTCTGATCTATCAGTGCTTCGGCACTATTCTGCCGGATGCCCCAATTTTCCTGACCGGCTGGTCCTTTCTGGATAATTCGCTGCGCCTGCCGGGCGGCCCCGTCATGTACGTATCCGGCCTGCTCTCTCAGGGCTACTACTATTCCTGGCTCGGTGCTCTGATCATCGTGTTGTCGGCATTGTGTCTGTGCGAACTTTCCAGACGCCACCTCGTCGCAGCTGGTTCTTGCCGCGCAACAGTCTTGAGCTCTCTGCCGGCTGTCGTGCTGATCTTGCTCTACAGTCGATACAAACATCCACTTCCCGCCTGTCTCGCGGTGTCCTTGGGCCTGGCATGTTCCCTCGCCTTCGAAAGATTGCCTTGGCGCAGGTTGGTGATTCGGGCGATGGTGTATTGCCTTTTTGCAGCGGCAGTCTTCTGGCTGGCTGGAGCGGGAGGGCTGTTTGTGTTTTCACTAATGACGGTGATTTACGCAGTCTTCATCGGCAGGGATTTTGTATTGGCCTTGCTTGCGCTTCCGGCAGGCCTTGGGATAATCTGGTATCTCGCTCTGTACGCATTCATCGTGCCGCCCAAGCTGGCATTTTCTGTCCTGACGCCGTTTTCTCCGGAAGTGCCCCAGGGCGTGGACACGTTTTCAACCGTGCTGATCATCATCCTGTACAGCTTTGCCCCCCTCTGCGCAACGCTATTGCTCCTGGGCAGGAAACTGTTCGCAAGGATCGTCCAGACGCCAAAGAAACATTCCAGCAAGAGCAGAAGAAAAAAGAGGCGAACCGCTGGCGGAAAGAGCAGAGGGTTTGTCGTCATTCTCACCAAGACAGCGGCGGCTGCGATCCCGATTCTGGTGACCGCCGTAGGGCTCTACTTCAGCCATGACCGGTTGAGCAAGCCGCTTGTCCAGGCACATGACTATTATCTCAGGAAACAATGGCGCGAGATTCTCGAGCTTAGCCGCAATTTGCCCAAAGGCAGGAGCAATGTCTATTTCAATCATAGCGTGAATCGAGCGCTGTATCATACAGGAAGACTGCCCTACGATATGTTCAAGTTTCCGCAGACGCCGCATGGCATCTTCCTTACCCACGAGGTGAAGGCATCTTATCTGACACAGATGAGACTGTGCGATCTCTTCATGGAGCTTGGCCGCGTCAACTCGGCCGAAAGACTGGCCTCGGAGATTCTGGCCTCAAAGAACCATTCCCGGATCGCCGTCGAAAAACTCGCCTGGATCAACATTCTTAAGAGACAGAACGACACAGCCCGGGTTTATCTCAACGTACTGAAGAAAGACCCTGTCTGCCGCGGCCGAGCCCGGGCTCTGCTGGGGTATTTAGATGACGGCTTCGCACCGGACGAAGCGGCTTATATCGACACCATCCGCCCTCGAATGCACCAGGAGGGCCATCGGGGGGCCTGGGACGAATCCATTGAACAGATACTGACTGAACTGCTCGCGAGCAATCCGGCCAACAGGATGGCGTTCGAATACCTTATGGCGTGTTATCTAATCACCGGCCGTCCAGACAAGATCGCAGCAAGCATGGGGCGGCTCAAGGAATTCGCCTATGATGGTGTTCCCACCCTTTATGAAGAGGCGACGCTTGTTTACCTCGGCTCGAAGGGCCAAAGAGTCGACTTGAACAAGTTCAACATAAAGCGCGAAACGATAGACCGCTATGTGGAGTTTGTCAAACTAAGAAACAGCCTCCGGCCCGAAAATCGCCAGATCGTGCTCAATCGCCTAATCTCCAAGTTCGGCAGCAGCTACTTCTTCTATTCCACATTCGGACGTGTTGGATTGCTTTGAGCTGCCTTGGTAGCTTATGGGCAATGAGAATTCCATCATATCTGTATTGCCCTGGCTTCCAACGAGTCTCAGGCAGAAGAACCGTTAGAGGTTTTTCAGGCGCTGCTGCCTGTCGTAGTCCTTCATTGCGACGATCAATTCGCCCATGTCACCGGCCATTATCTTATCGAGGCTGTAGAGTGACAGGTTGATTCTGTGGTCGGTCACGCGGTTTTGCGGGAAATTGTACGTTCTGATCTTCTGGGATCTGTCGCCCGAGCCGATCATGCTCTTGCGCTGTGAATCACGCTCGGCCCTTTTTGTGCTCATATGATGTTCGTAAATCCTGCTTCTCAGGACCCGCCACGCCTTTGAGCGATTCTTGTGCTGACTCTTTTCATCCTGCATGCTGACGGTTATTCCCGTCGGAACATGCTCGAGTTTGATGGCGCTGTTGAGTTTATTGACGCTTTGTCCGCCGGGGCCGCCCGACCTGCTGACATGCTCGACGACGTCCTCGGGAGCTATTTCGATGTCGAGTTCTTCGGGCTCGGGCAACACAGCTACGGTGGCCGCCGACGTATGGACTCTGCCCTGAGATTCTGTCTGGGGGACTCGCTGGACGCGGTGGCCTCCGCCCTCGTAACCCAATTCCGACCATACGCCCAGTCCTTTGATGCCTAAAATCACCTCGCGAAAGCCGACCTTCTCCGTCGTGCTGAAATCAAGCTGCTCGACCTTCCACTTATGGGCCTCGGCGTATCTGACGTACATAGTATATAGATCGCGCGCGAACAGAGCCGCCTCTTCTCCGCCGGTGCCGGCCCGGATTTCCATTATGACCGAATCTATATCCATGTCGTCGGCCATGACGAAGCTGTTCGTAATCTCCTCGAGCAGGGTGTTGCTCTCGAGATCAAGCTGCTGCATTTCATCTTTTGCCAACGACTTGAGATCCTTGTCGGCGTCGGGGTCGGCCAATATCTGCTCGGCCTCCTCGATACCGGCAGCCGCCTTCTTGTACCGGCGATATTTCATGACCATTGTCCTGAGTCTGCCCTGTTCCTTGGACAGCGGTATCAGTCTTGTCGGATCACTGGCGATTTGAGGATCGGCGATCTGCTTTTCTATCTCGTTGTATCGCGCCTCAATTTCAGCGAGTTTTGCAAGCACACTGTCTTTTTGCTCAACCATAAATTCCGCCCACGAAACGTGTGAGATGAAGGTTTAGGACCGTTGCGCTTCGGCACAGGACCTGTACGCGCTCGGCCAAAAGGACAAAAAGCCCCCACCCCGGTTTTCTCAGGATGAGAGCCCGATCTGCCGTTTGAGAGAGCAGCTATTGCTTCTGGGTCTTCTTGTCCTCTTTGGGCGCGCCTTTGATATAGCTAGTGCCATACTTCTTCTGGAACCGTTCAATTCGCCCGGCCGTATCGACAAACTTCTGTTTGCCCGTATAGAACGGATGGCACATCGAGCAGATTTCCGCATGGATTTCGTTCGTCGTGCTGCGGGTCTCGAACGTATTGCCACAGCCGCAGTGAACGAGGACTTTCTCGTACTTCGGATGTATGTCTTTCTTCATAACTGTAAAACTCCAAAATTGGCAAAGCCGTAATTTTACCACTATTTACCGATATTTCAACATAAATGTTTTGCAATTGTCGGAAGCGCTCGCTATATTTTCGGCGGTTGATGGGCAATTATACCCTTCAGGGTAGTAAGTTCCCGCGGGCAAAACCATAACCTGTTACTGTAAGGCCGCTTGCCCGCACAAGAACGGGAATCTTCAGTCGGGAACACTGTAAAACATGGGGTCTCCAAAATGTCAATCCAGCTCGTAGTCGTCGGCGCCGGCGGTCGAATGGGCAGACGCATCCTCTCGCTAGCCGCCGAATCCGGCCAATTCGATATCATAGCCGCTGTCGAACGACAGGGGCATCCGGATATCGGCAGGAATCTTGGCCTGGTTGCGGCTTCGGGGCCGGTCGATGTTGTGCTGACCGATAAGTATCAAGCCGTTGCTGCTGATGTCGCAATCGACTTCTCACTGCCTGATGCTCTGGAGCGGACCGTCAATTACTGCCTCGAAAACGGCATCGCCCTGGTCTCTGGCACGACCGGCCTGAGCGATCAGCAGCGAGAGAAGCTGCGGAGCGCCTCTGCTCAAATCGCCGTTTTGTATGCGACCAACATGAGTGTTGGCATGAATGTCCTGTTCTCTCTGGCCGGGAAAGTCGCTTCGATGCTCGGTGCCGAATACGATATTGAGATCGTCGAGCAGCACCATCGTTTCAAGAAAGATGCTCCGAGCGGCAGCGCTCTTACACTGGCCGAGAATATTTGCCGAGCGAGCGGTCGGGATTTCAACAAGTCGATCACCCACGGCAGATCCGGCAAAGACACCCTGCGTCAAAAGGGTACTGTCGGTATGCACGCCGTTCGCGCAGGAGATATTACAGGAATTCACTCGGTGATGTTTGGCACGCTCGGGGAAACCGTTACCCTCAATCATACCGCCAACAGCAGGGATACGTTTGTTCGCGGTGCGTTGCGCGCCGCCCAATGGCTCGTTGGAAAATCGCCCTCTTTATACTCCATGGCGGACGTTCTGGGTACGAACATCGAATAGAGGTATCCTCAGAAGTCGAGGTCAGCCGGTTGGTTTTACTTACCCTTCTTGGCCTTCTTAGCCTTCTTCTCTTTCACCTTCTTAGGCTTCTTTTCCTTCTTGGGCTTCTTTTCCTTCGGCTTCTTTTCCTTCTTGGCCTTCGGCGTTGGCGCCTTCTTGACGGTCGCATCGCGCTCGCCGGTCAGCAGAAAGGCTGCCGCCGTGACCGCGAGTGCTACCGCGCCTGCACCGCCCATTATGTACCAGACGAAGGCCTGGATTGGCTCAAGAATCGAAGGCATTACGCCTCTGATCCCTGAGACGGTTACTACCATCGTATAGATCACGATCAGCAACGGCAAAAACAGCAGCATCCCGAGAGTATTGCTCTGGGCATCCGGCGGCGCCTCGATGAACGGTCGAGCCAATGCCGGGGCCGCGGCGTCCATTTGTGGAGCAACGAGTTCATCCTCCGAAACCATTTCCTCAGCCTCAACGGCCACTGCCGCCGCCGAGTCTGCTTCTGCGTCGGCCGGCTCGGCAACGTCGTCACTGGCGGTATAGATCTCGTCGAGAATGCCGCCCAACGACGTGTCATCGGCCTGCAGCGAAAGGTCCAGAAGTCCTGAGCCTGAGCCGAAGCTGTCCAGGTTTACATCTTCCTCGATCTCTTCCAACGGCACCTCGGGAGTCGTACCGGCGGTCCCCATCGGAATCGCGGTCTCGGCCATCGTGTCGTCGGTTATGTCGTAACCAGCGTCCGACTCACCGAGAACGTTAGTTCCCATGCTCGTTATTGCGGTGTCGGCATCGGTCAGATCGCTTGGGATTGCCGGGGCTCCCGTTTCCGGGGCCAACAGGATATCATCCGTGTCTGACGGTGCTGGAGCTTCCGGCTCGAGCGCCTCGGGTTCGAGCATTTCCGATTCCAGCGATTCGATGTCCGGGATATCCGCTGCCGTATCCCCGAGCGCCTCGATGTCAAAGTCAGATAGTCCAGCATCTGACGGCTCTTCGGCAGAGACTTCCGGTTCCACCTCTTCAGGTTCCAGGTCTTCGGGCAACAGGACTGCCGGTTCCGAATCATCCGGTTCCAGCGCATCGGGTTCGATAGCTGCCGGCTCCAGATCCTCAGGTTCCAGTTCCGAAGGCTCGGCGTCTTCGGCCTCAAGAGCTACCGGCTCCAGATCCTCAGCCTCGGGCTCCAAAGCCTCTTCAAGTGTCACATCTTGGCCCTGCGGTATCAAAGCCTCGACTTCCTCGACCTTGAAGAGCAGGCTCGGGCCATCACGAAACTCGCGCAGCCCGCCCTCTGCCACGATCTGCTTGATCTGCTCCTCGGTCTTATTGAGCTTCTCGATGGTCTCCTGCAACGAATAGAACATGCCTGCCATAATCACCTATCTCCAACAGCCGATCGAACGGCCTTACCATGATTTTCCTGTGGGGCTTCCGGCAAAAAGCCTTTCATGTATTCATATTGTATCCTAACAGCTTCTCTTATGCAACCTTTTTTTGACGAAAAATGCCGCAAATCAAGGCCCATACGCCAGATTCGGCGCATATCCTTCTCTACGTTCACCGATGACGAAGCCCGCACGCAAGGCCGTCACAGTCCACACAAAGGGCAGAATCGCGACTCTCGCTAATTGGCTCTAGTCATCCAGACAGCTTTGGCCACGCGAAACACCGCGTTGGTCGGAGGTCAGGTTATTTTGAAAGTTGTACGTCCCGCCGCCTGGAACGACTGGGTTCTCGCCCAAGGTCCAGTCTATGACAGCTGGACTGATCTGGTAGTCGCAAAGCTCACCACCTCAGCGGAGTCTGAAGTTGGCACCGTACCCAACATCCAACATAGGACCTTTGGCATCACCGGCAGTGATTACGATACTACGCAGAAAAGCCGTCTCATCAGCCCCATTGCCAGTGACAACGTGGTATCGGTCCAGCTTGCTCCGTCGTTGGCTCCGACAGACTATTTCTCTCGTTAATCTGAAAGGATCGTTTATAATGGTGGGTCATGAAGCTGGAGTCCCGGCAGTTGCGGCGGAGATGATGTATGCTTATCGAGAGAGAAGTAGTGTGGTCGCATCATCTGGGCAGGGGAGAGGAGAGAACCAGTTCTGTCGGAGAACAAATACCGAGGAGTATGAAAATATGAGGCGCAAGAACTTTCTTTTGATTGCATTATGTTTCGTGCCATTTTGCGGGTGCGACGAGTATGAGTACACGATTCGGATGGAA
>LJTR01000018.1 GCA_001303465.1 Phycisphaerae bacterium SG8_4 | reverse complement strand
TGTTCGTGCACAAAGAAGCGCTCTATATTATTGGGACCAGTATTCATAACGGTCATATAGTTATCCGGCGATCCGCAGACGCAGGTGCAACCTGGACGACGCCCGAAGATCCGAGCACAGGATTGCTGGCCGCAGACGGTCAATATCATTGCGCGCCCGTGCCGGTGACAGTGCACCGGGGACGCATCTGGCGGGCCATGGAGGATAGATATCCCCTGACAGGACCCGCAAGCAACCTGAGGTCATTCGTTATCTCGGCACCCGTCGATGCCGACCTGCTGAAAGCAGATAGTTGGACCATGAGTAACCGTCTTGAGTTTGACCAGCAATGGCCAGGCACAGCCTGGCTTGAGGGAAATGTTGTCGTTACGCCGCAGGATGGACTCGTCAATATTCTGCGCGTCGAATGCAAAGAGGCGGAAAAAGCTGCCATTGTCGACATCTCCGAGGATGGCAGGGCGGTCCGGTTCGATCCGGAGAAGGACTTTATCGACTTGTTCGGCGGGTCAAATAAATTCACCATTCGTTACGATCCCGTCACCGAACGTTATTGGTCGCTCGTCAACAAACAATTCGATCCCAGGGCCTATCGCAACAACCTTGTGCTGGTATCTTCCTGTGATTTGAGGATTTGGAGAGTCGAATCAGTAGTTCTGCGGCACCATGACAGTGAGAAGCACGCCTTTCAGTACATCGACTGGCTTTTCGAGGACGCCGACATTATTGCGGTTTCCCGAACAGCGTTTGACGATGGTTTGGGTGGAGCCCACAATGCACATGACGCCAATTACATAACCTTCCACCGAATTGACAATTTCCGCCAGTTGCGGCAGCAGCGGTAAGGAGTGACAGAAGATGGCAGCAAAAAGAGTAGCCATAATGGTTGACGAAATGTATCAGGTCCTTGAAGTCTGGTATCCCTACTATCGGTTCGTCGAGGCTGGTTTGGAGGTTAATTTGGTTGCAGCCGAGGCAAAAAAGCAATATCATTCGAAGGAAGGTTATCCGTGCGTCTCTGAAATTGCAGCAGGGCAGGCCAGCGCCGGTGATTACGACTGCATGGTTGTACCGGGCGGCTTCGCTCCTGATTTCATGCGAAGAGACGCCGGCGTGATAAAGTTTGCCAACGATATGGTCAGCTCTGGCAAGGTTATCGCCGCCATCTGCCATGGTGGATGGCTGTTGTGCAGCACGGAGGCCTACAGGGGCAAAAAAGCCACCTGTTTTATGGCGATAAAAGACGACATCAAGAACGCAGGCGCCGAATACGTTGACGCCGAGTGCGTGGTGGACGGCAATTTGATAACGTCACGCAAGCCCGACGATCTGCCGGCCTTTTGCACGGCTATTCTGAAAGCCTTGAAATAATGACCGACCGAACTTGGAGCAAAGTGGGAGCATTCGTCTTATGAGCCGGACCAAAGCTGAGAATCAACGGCAGCGGCGCCCTGTCGTGTTGGTGGTGGATGACAATCAGCAGAATCGTGAGCTGCTGCAGGCATATCTCGAGGACGTGGACTGTCATACGGTGCCCGCCAACGATGGGCCAGAAGCGCTGCAGATCCTCGCCAAGGATCCTCCCGACTTGATCTTGCTGGACGTTATGATGCCCAAGATGAGCGGCTTCGAGGTGTGCAGGAGAATCAAGAACGATCCCAAGACTACCGACATTCCGGTCATTATGGTTACCGCCCTCAACGAATTCGGTGACATCGAACGAGGCATCGACTCGGGCACGGACGACTTTCTCAGCAAACCGGTCAATAAGCTCGAGCTGTTGACGCGGGTCAAAACCATGCTCAAGCTCAAACACCTTACCGACAAGCTCGAACGCACACTGGCATATTTGAGCGAGATCGAGAAACAGGCGCAAATGGCCAAGTCCGAATCCCCTCGTCGGCTATCAGAATCGTAACAACCGGCATATCACACAAAATCTGCACAACGAAGAGGCAAAATAGCACCCCCAGTGACTATTTGCCCGGACTCCGGTTAATCCGGCCTCGCCGATTGTCGATAAACTAAACTGTGATCACTGGAGGAAATGGGTGTTTTCACAGACCCAAGATCACATTTACCGGCAGCTCGAAAGACGGATGAGAGAGGTGTATGAGTCGATTACTGGAAATCCTCGGCAGGGCGATAACGGTTGATACTGCCGAACTGATATGGCACTGGCTGAAGGCCGTCGGCCCGCCGGCCGGCGACAGCGAATCCGACAAAGGCAGGTGCCTGGCCAGGGCGGTTGAACTGATCGGCCAGATGAAGCTGGACGCCGGTGCCGAACAGCTTAGGATGCACCTCTTTGAGAATCCTTCCTGTACGTACGGCCGGCTCGCAACGGCAGCCATTTGCCTGCACAACAGCCAACTGCAGCATGCAATCAATGAGCTTGAATCGGTCTATATGCGCCAGCCGACCAACACGATGGCTCTCTATGCCCTTGGGCATTGTTACGAACGGCTCGGCAAAGAAGCTCAGGCCGTCGAGTTCTATCAGGACTGTCTGAAGTTTAAGAGGTACCTGGAGCTTCCGATCCAGCGGCTGGCCGCCGTCTACTTCAAGAACGGCCAATTGGAAAGAGCAATCGAGCAATACGAACTGCTGCAGAGCGAACATCCAGACGATATTTTGACGCGTATCATGCTCGGGCATCTGTACATGGTCACCGGCAGATATGCTCATGCAATCGAAACCTTCAACACGGCCATCTTGATGCACCCGGACAATTTCCATGCTCAAGACGACGAAGCGGATCACTTGATCGCCAGCGGGGAGCTCTATGAGGCACTAGAGGTGATTGAGGATATGTTGCAGACCGAGCCTGGGCGGACCGACCTGCTCATAAGGCGTGCCGACGTCTTGCGGATGTTGGGCGCCACAACAGACGCACTCGCACAATATGAAGAAGCCGTTCGCCTGTGCCCGGATCTTCTCGAGGCGACCATAAAACTGGGGACGCAGTACCTGCAGATGGATCAGGATCAGCTTGCCGCCGAACAATTCAACCGTGCCGTCGAACTAAACGACCAGATAGTTGACGCCTACATCGGCCTCGCAAGCTCGCAGAAAGCAGCAGGCACGACCTCAGAGGCCCTGGGGACATTGTCGCTGGCTGCGGCGATTCAACCAAACAGCTCCCTGCTCTTTGCCGAAACCGCTATGCTCAGATTCAAGGCCGGCCTTGGTCAAGACTTCACCTCTCAGGCCAGAAATCAACCGGGAGGGTTGACGGCCGCTGTCATTCGAGCCCATCACCAACAACTCGCCCAGCACCCACAAAATGCAGACCTTCACTACCGACTCGGCCTGCTGATGCTCAACGCCGGCAGTATCCTCGACGCAGCCAGATCCTTTAAAGCGGCGCTGGAGATAAACTCCGTCTACGCGCGCGCCAGAAGCAAATTGGCCATCTGCCTGTTCGAGCTCAATCATCAGCGCGAGGCGCTTGACAGCCTTCCCCGGCGCGAATGCCTCGACAAAGATACGCTCGAGCTGCACTATCAAACAGCCTTGCTTTACTGCGACAAGCTGAAGTTCGCCTCGTCATTGATAAACCTTGAGCACCAACTCGAGACCAACTTCGCATGCTCTGACGCCACGGTGAACATCTCGATCATTCTGCAGAACCTCGGCCTGCTCGACAGGGTAGCCGCCACGTGGGACAGTTTGACAGATACTGCCAGGCAGGCAATCGGCGCCGACTACCCGGCCTCCTGACGGGCTGGTAGATTTGTGACGCAAACGCTCAAATCAAGCAAACGTCGGCATTGACCCGGAATCGAGGCCGAATGAAACATAACATATATTATAGGACCTTATATCTGCTCTTTTTATCATTCACAGGCGATGCCACGTTTTGACTTGCACACACAGATAGACCGCCGCCACACACCTCTCAGAGCGGCTTGTAACCGGCACACAATGCAGAAAGAACGGCTATCGCGACGGTGCGCGACCCTGGGTGCTGTTTGCGTGACACACCTTAATCACGGAGTGACAGAGGCGGGCCCAGGATCTCGTAGTGCAGGATTGCCCTTCTGAGCTTCATGGGGTCTCTGTAGTCCGAAAGAAGATCGGACAAATATTGTATCGGGGCCGCTTCTGTCGCCGGCGCCTGCTTGTCGTGGACTTGCCTTCTCAGTGGAACGACCGGCTCGATAGGGAGCGCTTTCGCTGGCGCGACGTTGGGGCCTAGTGACCGCTTCGGGGCCAGTTTGGGTTTCGACGGCGCCGGCCTTCTCGTCTGGGGCTGGAAGGCCTGTTCGGCCTCGGCGGCGAATTTGCGGGCGGCCTCTCGCAGATCGCCCAGGGTCGTGCGATTCTTCTTAACGCCCGAGGGCTGGACGGAACGCTGCACGGGGCCGACGGGGCGCTCGGGCCGCCCGGGCATCTGTTGCTGGCCGGCCCTGCCGTGCGCAGGCGGTTCTCGAGACGGTGCACGGCTCGGCTGCTGCTTGTCGGCGGAGTTTGCCTTCATCGCCTTGACAATGCCGCCAATGATCCAGATTACCGCCATCACGACAATGACGAGAATGTTCATCCATCCGTCGTCCGGGGCCCGCCTGGCCAAGACTAATTGTGCCAACAGGTTGCTCATAAAGGCCAATGCCCTCGATTATTCCTTCTTTTCCGGCCCGGCTATGGAGTCTCGCATTGAGGTGTCAGCCACGATATTCTTCATTTTGTAATAGTCCATCACGCCGAGATTACCCTTCTTGAAGGCCTCAGCCATGGCCAGTGGGACTTTCGATTCGTTTTCCACCACAAGGGCTCGCATTTCCTGCTCACGCGCGAAGGCCATTGCTCGGCGCTTCTCGGCCTCTGCCTTTGCTCTTCGCATGTCCGCCTCAGCCTGGGCAGCCTGGAGCTTAGCGCCGATGTTGTCGCCTACATCGACGTCGGCGATGTCAATTGACAGGATCTCGTAAGCCGTTCCGGCGTCGAGGCCTTTGGCCAAGACGGATTTGGAAATATTATCGGGATTCTCCAGGACGCTCTTGTACGTCATGGCGCTGCCGATCGTAGTGACGATTCCCTCGCCTACGCGGGCGATGACCGTCTCTTCGGTGGCACCGCCGATCAATCTTTCAATGTTCGCCCGAACGGTAACCCGTGCCTTTGCTTGCAGCTGAATGCCGTCCTGAGCGACGGCATCAATCGTCTGCCTTCCTTTGCCGGGATCGGGGCAATCGATTACCTTGGGATTCACGCTCGTCTGGACCGCCTCCAGGATATCGCGACCGGCCAGGTCGATCGCCGTCGCCGTCTGCAGAGATAACTCTATGTTCGCCCTGTTAGCTGCGATCAAGGCTCGCACAACGTTTGGCACGCGACCGCCTGCCAAGAAATGACTCTCCAGATCTCTTGTCGAAAGTGTCAAGCCCGCCTGGATCGCAGTAATTTTACTAAGGACTATTGTTCTCGTATCGACCCTTCGCAGCCACATTCCGATAAGCTCGGAGAATTTTACATCGGCTCGCGATAGCCTGGCCTGGAGCCATAGCCTGAAGAATTTCAGGAACAGCAGGAAGAACACCACCGCTACAAGGATAACTATGACCAACAGGGCTAATCCAGCCGCTCTGAGAGGATTAGCCGCTTGCGCCAGGATCGTGTTTGTTAAGCTGTACATTTTTCTTCCTTTCTTCAACTTTCGTCGACTATACGAACGGTCAACTGCGTGCTCTCGACGTCGATAACCTTCACTTTCTTGCCTTTGTCAACATATCCGCTCTCGGCAACGCATTCAACTCTCCGGCCTGAAAGATCGCACATTCCCACCGGCCTCAGAGGCGTGAGAACAACGCCGACGGCGCCCAGCAACTCTTTGAGCTGGGCCGTATCGGGCACGGCATCGCCCTGCTCACGCTGCGGCGGATTCAATGTCACGCTCTTGCCGAACCTGGTTTTGGGGAACATCTTGTAGGCGATCACTAATACGACCGGTATCATAACAACGGCAATGCCCACACCTATCCAGCCGGCGACAACACTGTAGTGAAAGAAGATCGCGATGCCGCCGATCAGACAACCCAGCGCAAGGATGCTTATCAGCCCACCGCTCGGCACGAACACCTCAGCCACGATAAGCAGCGCACAGACAAAATACAGAAAAACCGCAAATATCAGCCACCAGCCCATTGGTTCCTTCCTATGATTGGCCTTCGATAGTCTTAACTACGACTCTGTTGCCGTGGATTCCGATTATCTCTACTTTTGTCCCCTTGTCAAGAAACTCGGCTTCGGCCACGACATCGACAATTGAATCGCCGAACTTCGCCTTTCCGGTGGGTCTCAGCGTTGATAGCACCTCACCGGTGTCACCGACCGTTACCCTTCTAGTGCCGCTATCAGGAGCAGTTGTCATGCTGACCGGCATTTGACCGCCAGGCGCGGCAGACGCCGGCATAAGGATAAGCCCGCTTAGGAATTGAAGCCTTGGCAGATACCTGGATAACAGCCACGCTAGCAGAATAAATCCTGCAAAACCGAGCGATAGCCCCATCACGCCCCATGTAAAGTCACCCCAGGCAATCTCATCCCGAGGCCAGGGAAGTCTGTCCGGCGGATTCTTCACGAGCATGCCGAAGACGCCCGCTATGATGCAGATGACTCCCGAAAAGCCTGCGAGGCCGAATCCCGGCAGGACGAAAATCTCCACTAACAGCAGGAGTATTCCGACGGCAAACAGCAGCACTTCCACCCAGTTTGCCAATCCGACCATGTATTTGCTGCCGATGATGATCACAAAGCATATCACCGCCGCAAGCCCGGGAAGTCCGAGGCCCGGGGTGTTGAACTCGATGTAGACCCCCAGCATGGCGATCATAACGAGAATCGCCATCACGGCGGGCGAATTAAGCCAGCGGACCATCTCTTCCGACCAGTTCGTCTCGAGCACCATCGGTTCGCCTGCAAAAGTCACTCCGTCGCGCTGAGCCAAAAAATCGAGCGCCCCGGCCCGGTCCTTGACCTGTGCCCTGGCTATGCCGTATTTCAAGGCCTGAGAAGCAGTCAGCGTCAGAAGTTCATCGTCATCGACGACGAGTTCCTTGTTGCCCACATCGTATTTGTTTGGATCCTGGGGCAATTCACGGTCTTCAAAAAACTCGTACTCACCCGTCTGCAGATTCTTGACTCTGTAGACCTTCTCCTGCATTGTGACCATGGCCTTGAGCATCGCGGCTGGATAGCCGTTCGCTTCGGCGGCCCGCACAAAGACTGCACGGATAAAGCTCTCGGTCTTTTCCCGCTCGACACCTTCGAGTTTGCCGCCGAGCAGGATCGGAGCGCAATCGCCTATCGTGGTGTTTTCGAGCATTATTATGTCCTGGCAGGAGACGCTTACCATCGCGCCGGCTGATATCGCCTCAGTAGTCACATAGGCAACGGTGTGGGCTCTTTTGCCGATGTCGAGTATGAAGTACTTGGAGATATCGTCCGCCGACTGGACAAGCCCGCCGTATGTTTGGATCTCGTAGATAAGGTACTCCACCCCCCTGTCGAGGGCCATCTGAGTCCGGCGCTGGATGGACTTGAAGAGCCCGTCGTCGATCATGCCCTTACAGACGATCACGGCGGCCTTGCTCGCAGGGGCATCTGCCGCTGCGTCATTTGGCTCGGCGCCAATGCCCGGCGCAGCAACAAACAACAGGCAGACAATACCAACCGCAACTATCCGCAACGGATTCTCCATAATCCGAATTATACCTTCAAATCGCCTGTTGACAACATACAGATTAGGAATCGGGCGAGATTTTTGGCTTGATTCCTTCCCATTGCAGGCCGCCTATAATCGCCTGCGCGATATTCGTAAGGTGGTCGCCCGTTTTTTCGATGTTATCGACCAGGTCGATAAATATCAGGCCCGCCTCCGGCGAGCAGAGACCTCCTGTCATGCGATCGACGTGACTTCGCCGAAATTCTATCTGCATCCGGTTGAGGTTGCCCTCGCTGCTCAGTGCCGCCCTGGCTGCCTTGGTGTCATTTTTCTGGAGGGCCGCGATGACATTGTCGAGCATCTTTTCTGTCTCTGTAGTGAGTCTGGCGGCTTCTGCCGACGCTGAGTCACTGAAGGAGATTTTCTGGTCTATCTTTCGTTCGCCAATTTCCGCAATATTGACGGCATGGTCACCGATACGCTCGAGGTCGTTGACCGTGTGCAGCAGGACGGGCAGTTCGTTCGACACTTCATCTGAGAGATTTCTCCGGGACAACGTCGAGAGGTAGGACGTGATTTCGAGCTGCAGCATATCGATGAAATCCTCCACTTCTTTTACGGAGCTAAGCCTCTTCCTGTCGTCGTCGATCATTCCGCTTATAGACTGCATGATGGCCTCCTTGGCTGACCTTGCCATGCGCAGAATCTCACGCTTGGCCTGCTCAAGGGCTATTACGGGCGTATTCAGCAGGTGCTTTTCGAGCGCAACAGGCCTGGTGGCAATCTCGGCTTGGGTCACCGGTACGATCTTGAGTACGGCAGCGGCCAATACATCAATGAATGGTATGAATACGATCGTGTTGAAGGCGTTGAACGCAAGGTGGGCGAAGAATATGTGCCTCATGATCGTCGCTTCGTCCAGTTGCCCGGGCGTGATCCACACAACCACTTTGCTATACCATCCGAGCCATACGGGAATCAGCATATAGAGGACGCCAAATACATTGAACATGGTGTGGCCCATAGCAGCCCGTTTGGCGTTCCTCGATGCCCGCAGCGCTGCCAATTGCGCGGTGATCGTAGTGCCGATATTATCACCAAGAATGAACGGTATCGTAACAGTCAACACCAGCGGCCAGTCGGTCCCGAAGGCGCCTCCGGCGGCCAGAACCTGAATCATTGCAATCGAGGCGGAGCTGCTCTGCAGCAACATGGTTATGACGGTCCCGGCCAAAACAGCCAGAAGTGGATTTTGCCCAAGCCATATAAGCGCTTCCTGAACATCCGTATGGCTCTTGAGCGGGCCGAAAGCGTCCTTCATGAAATATATACCGAGAAACAACATACCGAAACCTACCAGTATCTCGCCGACGCTTCTGGTCTTGTGTGCCTTTCCAAGGACAGTCAGAAGGAACCCTACGCCTACGGCAGGCAGCGCATAATTGGTGATCTTAAATACAGCCAGCACCGAAACAAGCCCAGCGGTGATGGTGGTGCCGATGTTGGCGCCAAGAACCACGCACAACGCCTGTTTCAAGGTCAGCAGGCCGGCGTTTACGAATCCGACGGTCATCACGGTGGTGGCGGAACTCGACTGAATCAAGGCAGTCGTCAGCGCGCCGACGGTAACGGCGATGACCCGGTGCTTGGTCAGTGCTTCGAGAAGACTCTTGAGTTTCTGTCCGGCGACCTTCTTCAGGCCATCGGACATCAGCCCCATGCCAAACAAAAACAGGCCCAACCCCCCTACTGTCCCGAAGATCATGTCCTTGACCATGCTTATTCCTTAATAGTGCATTAAAAACTGGTACGCTTACGACTGTGTGCCAGTTTTAGCGGCTTTCCTTTTACAGGTCAATAGAGTCCTTGCGTTGTTACCACAAAATATGACTTTAATGCTTATCAGAATCCAACTTGAGATAACGTGAAGACTTCAGCTCGAATCCTTCCCACTGCAAGCCGCCTATTATTGCTTGCACGAGATTCGCGGGGTAGTCGCCGAATTCAACGCTATTTCAGATGTGTTTGGCGAGCGCTTCTCGCAAGTTATCAAGGCTCCCTACCAAAATAACAATTTTGCGATCAGGTAGAACAGTACGGTCAATCCAGCGGCAATCGGAACAGTCGCCAGCCAGGAGGTAAAGATTGACCTGACGACTCTGCGGTCAATAGCGGTGATGCCGCGGGCCAATCCCACACCCAAGATCGCGCCAATCATGGTGTGCGTGGTGGATACAGGCAGGCCCATTTTCGAACAGGTCAAGACTGTCATCATGCCGGCTAAGTTCGCGGCAACACCGCGTGAGGGCGTAATCTCGGTGACCTTCGTCCCAACCAGCCGCATTACCCTATAGCCGAACGTAGCCAGGCCTATCGCAATGCCGATACCGCCAAGGACTAAGAACCCTATGCTCACCGGCACCCTGCCGGGAACCGCGTTGGTCTTGACGATTTCAACTACCGCTGCCAGCGGCCCGATGGCATTCGCCACATCGTTGGCACCCTGTGCAAATGCTACGGTACACGAGCTAATGATTACCAGCACCGCAAAGGTCTTCTCCACTTGCATCAACTGCTCGGCCAGCGGTGACTCACTATTGCAATTGCGATTACTCCAGGTAAGCAATCCGGAAACTCCAGCAGCAAAAAGCCCGCACAGAATGCTAAGGGCAATCGCCGCAGGGGCACTGAGGTCGAGATGCAGGTTTTTCAAACCTCTGTAAAAGATGGCCAGAACTATTGTTGCGAACACGACGAAAACACAAACCGGTACGCCTTTTCGCGCAGCTACCGCAGGTTCTTCGGCAGACAGGATATAACGCAGGATCAGCTTGAATATGACAAACGCAATTATCCCCCCGGCCAGTGGCGAGATAAACCAACTGGCAACAATCTGCCCCAGCTTGACCCAGTGAACGTGTCCCAGTCCGGCTTCCAGAATTCCAAACCCTACGATGGCTCCGACAATAGAATGTGTTGTGGAAACCGGCATGCTAAAGTAGGAGGCAAGATTCAACCACACCGCCGCGGCCAAAAGCGCACACAGCATGCCGTGGGCGAGCATACGGGGATCGTTGGTGAATACCTGCGTGCTTATTATGCCCTTCCTGACGGTATCGGCAACGTGGCTGCCCACAAGCACAGCTCCGCAGAAATTGCAGATGCCTGCCAGAACCACCGCCCAGGCGACAGTCAGCGCCTTTGAACCGACCGCACAAGCCATGGAGTTAGCCACATCGTTGGCGCCGATATTCCACGCCATGTAGAAGCCAACCATGATTGCTGCGACAACGATGATTTCCATAGGCACGATGTTCCTTCAGTCGATGCCGGACTACTTCTTGCGAATGATTAGACGCAGGTACTTGGCGGTCTTCTCGGCGTTGTTGGATACAGCGCTTAGTCTCTTACAGTACTTGTCGAGGAACATAATCGTGATAGGATCGAGCTTGTCTTCCATGTCGTAGAAACTACGGGCAAACGTCCTTTCAAGACGGTCTGCCTTCCATTCTTCTTGGCCGATTCTCTCGATGCCTTTGAGCACATTTTCGGCTTCTTCGCCGGTAAAAGCCGCTTCAGCGAGCGTCGAAAGCTCGCTCTCCAGATCCATTAGCTGTTCGCTGACACTGATGACCTGGTCAATAAAGGCCAGAAAGCCAGGTTTGAGTTCCTCGGGAATTTTGGTCTTGCGCAGCAGTAAAACGACCGCAAAATCCTCCGCGGCATCTGCGATGTCATCCTGATACGCCAGAAACCGGCTCAATTCATTTTGTCCTACCGAAAGAAAGTATGCCTTGGCAAGTTTGTCGCGCAATTCCGTTTTGATATCATCTGCCTCGTGCTCGGTCTTGGACATTATATAGTGTAATTCTTCGATCTTATCATAGTCCTCGGCCAGCAGTGCATCCGCCAAAGGCCGAATGAGCTCAACACACTCGTGCACCTTTTTCGCATGCTCATGCAGTTGAACAAAAGGAGACGGAGCAAAAAATCTCTCGATGATTCCCATTTTTATCTCCTTCAAAAAAGACAGGCGTTAATACTAAGATCTATTTAGCCTACGCCAGATTGCAAAGGATTTCCACGCCCTGCCGGATTTTTTCGTCGCTGGTCGCGTAGCTTATCCTGAAATGTGTGTCTTTTTCGCTGAACACGCTGCCGGGAATAATCAGTACATTGGCGGCGATAGCCTTTTCTACGAATTGGGTCGCCCCAAAATTGTCGGGCGCCTTGATGAACGCATAAAATGCCCCGCCCGGCTTGACAAGCTCGAACTTGTCACGCAGGCCTTCATAGAGCAGATCGCGTTTCTTCCTGTACGAATCGACCAGATCGCCGACGTCATAGTCCAAGGCCGCCAGCGCCGCCTGCTGAAAAGGCGTGGGCGCACATACAAACGTATATTGCTGTATCTTGGTCATCTCTTCGATAACATCTCTAAGACATCCATGAGCCGCGACATAACCCAGGCGCCAGCCGGTCATCGCGTGAGACTTGCTGAAACCCTGCATGACGAGGCTCTTCTCGTAGTATTTCGCGATGCTCGGACATTCACCGTCATAACAGAACCTCTCGTAAATCTCGTCGGTCATGACAAGAACGTCCTTTTCCCGGGCAATCTCGGCCATCGCCTGCACCTGCTGGGCCGAATAGACCTTCCCCGTGGGATTGCAGGGCGAATTGAGTATAATCATTTTCGTCTTGTCCGTGATCGCCTCGGCGATTCGCTGGACAGGCAGCTCAAAATCCGGATAGCTGTCGACAAAGACGCACTTTCCACCCAACAGATTGACCAGATGCTTATACATCACGAAGTAAGGATCGGGTATGATCACCTCATCGCCCGGATCTACAAGAGCCATGAAGGCCAGCAACAGCCCGCCGCTGACGCCACTGACTACAAGAACCGAAGGATCGTCCCAGCCGTACTCTTCGCCGACGCGCTCGGCGATTCTTCTATTGAGCACGGTGTCGCCGGCAGTCTGCGAATAGCTGTTCTGCCCGGCCTGGATCGCCCTTATCGCCTCTTCCTTCAGCTCCTCAGGCACATCGAAGTCGGGCTGGCCTATCGAAAAATTAACCGGATCCTCCAGTGAAGCCCCCAGCGCAAAGACCTTGCGTATCCCGCTGGCGTCAATCTTGGCCGTTCTGTCTGCAATTATCCTCTTCATGGGCCGACATGATAGCCGACGACTTCTGGTAAGCCAACCCAAAAAAGCAGAACAGTCTCGGAAGGCACCAGGATAGGAGCGCCGGGCCAACTAATGTTGCGATTCTTTTATACCCTTCAGGGTAGTAAATTCCCGCGAGTAAGATTATAAATCGTTATCTTAGAGCTGCCTAACCGCGCAAGAACGCAAATTTTCGATCGTGAGCACTATAATAGAAGACAGCCCCCTACCCCCCTACCGTTCGGCGAACGGCAGAGTTTTCGGGATCACGCTGACCTCGGTAGTGAACTTGTAGGGAATTGGCCCTCCGCTGTCGAAGGTCAGCTCGGCAAAAAAGGCCGTCCAGCCTTCTTTCGGCTTCGGGACCTTCGCTATATATGTGCCGTTGCCCTTCTCGCTGAGCGCCGAGCTTTTCCAGGCGGGCCCGATAACATCCAGCCGGAAATTCCGTGTCTTCGGATTGGTCGCTTGCCAGAGTTTGACCGCCGTCGGCTTTGTTCTCGTCTCGATCCCTATCGAGCAGTCGTCCCCGACCGACCATGTAAACTGCGGCCTGGGAGCACCCGTTAGCACGGACTTGAAGAACACCAGCAGGCTCTCGACAGCGTCTGAGCTGCCGAGGCCGTGGTCTGTGTTGGGGACATACCGGAGGTGCTTTTCGCCGGGAAGGTCGTGGAAGTAGAACTGTGCCGAGTCGGGCAAAAAGAACTGGTCGCCGCTCGAATTTATCAGGCACTTCGGTATCGTCGCATACCGGCTGCGATATTCATAAGGATCGATGAACTGTCTCAGTGTTTTTCCCCGGGGAGTGTCGAGCCTTTCAAAAACCTCCATCTCGACATAATCAGCGATGGCGTTGGAGTAGAAACCGTACGCGCCAAAGTGATGCTTCATCTGCTCACTCATATTCAGCACGTCGATCACCGCCGGGGCAATCGCGACGACCCGCTTATCGACCGCCGCGGTCAGCCAGGTGGTCCAGCCTCGCTTGGACCCGCCCGAGACGACGAACTCGGTGATATTGATCGGGCCGCTGTCGAGAGAGGCCAGGTGTTTTTGGACGGTATCCATCGCACGGACTGCGCTCTTGACCATAGGCAGCAGCAGAGGCCAGGTGTTGTCACCGGTGGCCATGTATTTGTCGAATGTGTAGGCGATAATCCCGTCCTCGGAGCGTGGCCTGCCCCCGTCCGGAAAAACCAGAGGCTGGTTCGGCACCATTCTCAGATCGGCCACGACCGCACCGGCGCCAAGGGCCAGGCCGACGAGCAACTTGTCCGCCGACTCCGGAGCCGCCCTGCCGTTGCTGCCGCCGTTTATCCAGAGCAGCGCCTTGTCGCCTACAGCATTAACAGGTTTGACGATCGTCAGCCAGTGCTTCCAGAGCGTCCGGTCGACCTCGTCGGCGCTGCGCCACGACTGTGAGGTCATCTCCAGAATATAGGCACTATAACCGGTGCCTGAGACGGTTTTGACGACGCTGTAACGATAGCTCGAATCCGGCGCTGCGACGTAATCATCCAGCGGCGTGCCGACTGCAAGCGGGGCCGCGGCAAGAACCAGTACGGCCAAAATGGTCAGACAGTGACGCGATTTCATACCATGTCCTTTCTTCGCTTTATATTACACCTCTACCGGGAAGATGGCCCGCAGGTACTCGGCATCATACCGGCAGCTTTCCTCTACTCCCAATGGCATCTTTGTGCCTTCCATAACGAACCACCCGCGATAACCGATGTCATCCATCGCATCGCGGACTCGCTGAAAGTCGATCGAGCCTTTGCCATACAGATCGTCGTAGTCTTTGGCGTGGAACTCGCAAATTAGCTTGCCCAGCCTTCGTATCTCGCTGTAGATGTCGTAGCCCGCCTTGTTCGAGTTTGCCACGTCGTAGTAGACCTTGACGGCGGGCGAGCCAACCCTCTCGATGATATCCATGTTCTTTTCGGCGCTGAGCCATGATTCGATGCCGAGGGTAACGCCCGCCTTTTCCGCTCTGGGAGCGACCTGCCTGAGCCGCTGGACAACTGCGTCGGTGCCGCTGCTGTCGTTTTGCAGATCACCTTCACCGAAGAAGGCAAGCAGGATCACATTGACACCCATCGCCTCGGCAACGTCTATCGCCTTCGGCACCCACCGCTCGGCTCGCGGATCGCTCTTGTATGGAATGCCGTTGAGAACGCCGAGGGCCAGTGAGGCTATTTCCATCCCATGTTCTTGCCGGGCGTCTATGAACCTCTTTTGCAGTTCAGGATCGAACAGCGGCAGATCATCCTTCCCCCTGCCGAAGTCCACCTGCACACCGTCAAGCCCTATCCGCTTGGCCACCTCCAGGGAGGCGGGATCCGACATCTTCCCGATCGTCCAGTCACAGACGCCGATCTTGAATCCTCCAGGCTGAGCTTTTACCCTGCGCTTTGCAGGAGAGGCGCAGGATGAAACCAGCGCCAATCCGGCAGCGGCGGCACCGGCCATCATCTGCCGGCGGCTAATATGCGAGTGTCTCATTCGACAATACCTCCGTGAACAGGCTGCGCGGTCAGGACTTCAGGCCTTTGAGGTTGGCGTCGAGTTTCTCCGTGCTTTTGACGAGCCTCTTCCAATTGACCTTGCGGCCCGTATAGGCTGCGGTCCGGCCGAGGATCGTCACCAGGTTGCTCCGCACGCTCGGCGCCACGGTCGGGTTCTCAAAGTTGCCTTCGACGATATTCTGATGGAACGTGTTGATGTTGGCCACCGCACCGTCTTTGTAAATGCCGGGGCTCTTGCCGCCGCGATAGAAGTTTTCGCCGCGAATCATCACCATGTCATTGCCGTAAGCCGTTTCGAGCACACCTTTGGAGCCGAACATGCGGTTTCTTATCCCGTCAGGCTGAGTGCCGTGACCGCTGAACTGCTTGGAACTGAACGTTATGCCAACCTTGTTGGGATACTCGAAGAGAAGCGCGAAGTGATCGTTGCAGGTCCCGACCGGACGAATGGTCCGCCCGCCAACTCCGACGGCCGATACGGGCTCGGAATCCATAATCCAGCTCATCACATCGAGCGTATGGATATTCTGCTCGGTAATGATGTCACCGGAAAGGATCTTGTCGAGCCCCCATGATCGCAGGCGCACCTCGGAATTATCAGGATCGCTCCGCCATGCATCGTACATCCGCTTGAAGGGGCAATCCGCATGATATATCGCCTCGCCAAAGGTGAACTCGCCTATCGCCCCGTCATGGACGCGCTTGAGCGCCTCGATGAAGAACGGATCGGCGCGGGTCTGGAAATCCACGAGGAAGGCCAGCTTCTTCCTCGATGCCTTCCTGCCGCTGTCGCCAATGCTGTGACAGCCCGGCACGTCCACGGCGATGGGTTTGGCGACATACGTGTGACAGCCGGCGTCCACTGCCAGCGCCGCCTGCTCGGGATGAAAATAAGGCGGGCTCTCAATCGCCACTGCGTCGACCTTCTCGAACAGTTTCTTATAGCCGTACAGGCCCGTGAAGCGATTCGCCTCGGGCACGCCGAGCTTGCCGCCTGCGTTGTCAGCCCTGTCCTGGAAGTAATCCGCCACAGCGACTACGTTATATCCGCCATGCTGCGCGAACAGCTCGGCGATCCACGTCCCTCTGCCGCCGCAGCCGATCAACCCCAGATTGACCTTTGAATTTGCGCCGAATCCACGCGCAAGCTCAGGCTTGATTACTGTAAGCGACAGAGCGGCCGCGCCGGCGCCTGCCACAAACCTCCGGCGGCTGATAGTCTCGCTTTTACTGGCGGCGATCGAAGTTTCTTGACTTTCTGACATTCTATGGGCCTCCTTTTTAAGAGTCATGTAATCATTTACTCAAAAACATATAATGATCGATGGGCAACCGGACGACGGGTCTTGCCCCACCATCGCGTTTCGCATTGTAAACTCTAAGCTCTAATATCTAAATCCTAAACAAATTCAAAATCCGAATGACAGAAATCCAAAACAGCGTCTCTGCCCCGAGCGTAGGGCACGTCCCAAAATACTCTGGGGCTGCAAGCACCGGCTTGTTTTGAGAATTCGTATTTTTGAACATTAGATATTGTTTAGAACTTAGGATTTCGCATTTAGGATTTTCTTACTTTTACCAAGTCTACAGCCTGCCTGTGAGCTAACACCGTAATGCAGTAGAAGTTGACTCCCTCGCATCATACCCTCATGTAGGCTTCTCGCTTGATCTTTCCGGTCGAGGTCTTCTGAAATTCCTCGATCCTTATTTCGAGATGCTGCGACGATATTCTCTCAAAACCAGACAACTGCCGGCTCTTTTGCTGGCAATCGTTGATGCTCTGCCACAGGAGGCTCTTGAGCAGCTTGGGGTTCTCGTGCAAATCCTCCCGGTTGTGCCGGCCTTGAGTTTCTATCATATCCCAGGCAGGCCGGACAATCGCCTTGATAACCTCCTGCTCGATACCGGTCGAGTCTTTCCACGAACCTGGGACCACCAAGATCTCCGCCACGAATGGAGCCTGCGAGAGCGCCGATTCGACCCGTTCGGGATTGACGTTCTTGCCGCCGGGCAGTACGATCACATACTTCTTGCGGCCTGTTATGTGGAGGTCGCCGTTGTCGTCCAGGTGACCGAGATCGCCGGTGAGCAGCCAGCGAACGCCCTCTTCGTCGGTCCTTATGACCGCCTCGGTGGCCTCTGTGTTCTTGTAATAACCCTTCATGATACAGGGCCCGCCTAAGGCGATTTCGCCTTTCTGGTTGGCCCGGAGGGTCTGCTCTTTCTCGTCGACGATCTTGACGAAAAGCGTGTCGATCGGCTTGCCGACCGAGCCCAGCCCGCGGACGTTGTCGTTAAAACCGTAGACGGGCGAGTTCTCCGTCGTGCCGTAACCTTCGTACAACCGCAGCCCCCGGCGCCAGAACACGTCCAGCACCCACTTCGGCATCGGCGCCGAGCCCGAGAGAAAGAAGCGAACCTTCTCCCAGCCCAGCTTCTTGATGATTCCCTTTCCCACCTGCCTGGGCATGTGACGGTCGAGAAGCTTGAGGTATGGTTTCTCTTGCTTCTGCTTGTTCAGACGATCTTCGACGTTCTTTGCCAGGACGGTGAACAGAGCGGGCACCGCGCAGAAGATCGTGATCTTGTGGTCCCTTATCAGCTCGCCTATTTCGCGGAACTTGTTGGTGTACACATTCGCCGCGCCGACGCAGAACGGCAGCAGCTTACCCACGGTGAAGCCGAAAGAATGGTGCGGCGGCAAGATATGGCCCAGCGTGTCGGCGGCGCTTATGTCGACCTTCTTGACAGAACCCTGAAGGTTGAAGCCGAGGTTCTCATGAGTAAGCTCAACCTCCCGTGGATCGCCCGTCGTACCGGACGTGCACAGAATTACTGCTGTCTCGTCAGGTTCTATCTGGCCTGGAATCTTACCCAACAGCTCATCGACTTCATTATCTGCGAGATCCGCCTTCTCATACACGGTCATCTCGATCAGAGCAATATCCCTGCTCGATGCAAATTCCTTGAGCTCCCGGCGGGAATCGTCATCCTGATAATCATCGGCCATTACAATAAGGCGTGTTTCAGTATGAGTGACGTGCTCGGTGACGCCTCCGACGGGTCTCTCGGGATCGATCAGTACGGGTATGCCGCCGGCGAGCACGACTCCCCACATCGCATGGTCCCAGTCGGCGCGGTTTTTGCCCAGTATTGCAACCTTGTCGCCTATACGAACGCCAGCAGAGCGGATGAGCCATACGGCGAAGTCCCGCGCCCGGGCTCTAAGCTGCTCGAAGGTAAGTGACTCCTGCCGGTCGGATCTTACGATTGTCAGGCATTCGGTATCCAGCCGTTCGATACCGGCAAGAGATTCGTTGAAGATGTCGATCAAAGTCCGGAACTTAGGCTCAATTTGCATCTATTCTCAGCTCCTGTCAAAGAATTCGCCGTTCGCAACCTACAGACCACCCTTTCCTGCGCCTCCCTGGGGCGAGAATTATCCTTCGCCAGACTATAGTCCCTGCCGTACAATAGAGCAAGACTTTTCCCGCGAGTGAACGGATTTTGTAAGACGAAGTCAGA
>LJTR01000340.1 GCA_001303465.1 Phycisphaerae bacterium SG8_4 | reverse complement strand
TTGAGGTTAGTGAACTCCCGCGAGTATGACCACAAACTGTTATTTTATGCCTACCTAACGACGCAAGGGCGGGAATTTTCAATTGGGAGCACTGTATTTGCCGGCCATTCGTTCATGGACAAATTGAAATGCCGTCTCGTACGCCTGCTCGATTTTGTCCGGATCGCCGCCGCCGAATCCATGTTCTCCGCTGGCGATCGCTATCAGTTCATGGTCGACGCGAAACTTCTTAAACTGCTCGGCCATCATGACCGACTGCTCGAAGGGCACGTCAGTATCTTCTGTGCCATGTATAAGAAGCGTCGGCGGATATTGGTCGGTCACGTTCTTGACCGGCATGTACGGATCAAACTTCTTCGCCTCTTTGTACGGGTCCCAGCCGGAGACTTCTTTGGGCCAAAGCCCTCGCTGGCGGCAGAACTGATAGAACGCGCCGCCGTTGCCTTTGCGGTCCTGCGCGTTTGCGATCGCCGGGCCGCTCACCTGTTTGCGGGCCCGCTCTTCGGTCATCTTCGGTTTTTGATGGCGCCGATGCGGGCTCGGCTTGCTGTACCAGTCGCCGACAAGGTCGCCGTAACCATAGAGCGCCACCAGAACGTCGGGACGGGGCTTGACGCGATGGCCCGTCACGAGCGTCAGGTAGCCTCCGGCCGAGCCGCCGACTACGGCTATCTTGCCGGCGTCAATCTTGAACAACTCCGGCCCCTTTGCGCGGATCCATTTAAAGGCGTCTTCCACGTCCTCGATGATGGCGGGCAATTTCGTTTCGGGAGCGAGGCGGTAGTCAATCGAGACGATCGCGTAACCGGCATCCAGAAAAATCTTCTTGACGCGTCCGTTGACGCCGTCGCGTCCCCCATTGATCAGGGCGCCGCCGTGAATCCAGACGACGACGGGACGGACCTTCTCATCGTCGGCGCGGTAGACGTTGGCCTTGATCTCAAGGCCGCCTACTCGCTTATAGGTATAGGTCTGCATTCGCACCTCGCTGGCTGCCGTATCGGTCGGCAGCGCTGACAAGACGAGGCAACCAATGATTCCACAAACGATTCGGTCGATTCTAGGGCCAGCTGTCATTTCACTCTCCGCTGTACTTTTCCCGGGTGTCTACTTCTCGGCGACGCCGCCTGAGCCTGCATGTGGTGATCTTACCAGATTTGCCTCGCGAAGGTGGAGTATTTCCTGTGATGGCCGGGGCTGCAAAGGATTCAGCCGCTACGTGTTAGCCCGCCCGGACCAAGTTGCTGTGCCCTTAGGGCGGGCTGAAAGTCTTCGCGGGCTCGGCCCCACCATTTGCGCCATTGCTCGTGGGTTCTCAGGTTTTGGCCCGTTAGTGTCTGCAACATATGATTGAGCTGATCCCACTGTTTGCTGCTGTCTTGAGAGAGCAGTCCGGGATAGACCAGGCTCCTTCGAGGGTCATTGCTCTTGGCGACCCAATCGAGGAACGCGACAACATCGGATCGTGCGGCTTCGATGTCACCGTTTTTCAGGTGTGCGATTCCGCGACTGTACGAAAACGCGGGGTGGCTGTGACGGTCCATGGCCCGGGAGATATCACCAATTGCCCTGTCGTATTGGCCCTCTTCGGTCAGCACTACTCCGCGCCAGTACCATATCCATTCGGCCTCCACCTCGCCGACGCCCAGCATCTTCAACCTGCACTCGGCGCCGCTGCCTTGACAGGTTCGATGCTCCGGATCGACAACTGCCTGAGTCACTCTGCTCTGCGTCGTGAAGGTCAGGGTCTTCTTCTGACCGGGTTCGATTTTGAAACTCTTTCGGTAATTCTCATTGGCCATCTGAAGCTCCAGCGGACACGTAATCATCGCACCGCCGGCATTGCGAATCACGACCTCGGTTTGCCACTTCTCGCCCCGCTGTGTGGAATCGAACTTCTCGATTCGGTAGTCAGGCACGCCAGTGCCAAAGCACCACTGATCGAAGAATTCCTTCCAGTCTTCGCCCGTGATCTGGCCACAAGTCGATATAAAGTCGGACATTTTTGCATGCCCGCCCCGGTACTGCGACGCGAAGTGTTTCAAAACCTTGAAGAACTGCGGCTCGCCCATCTCCTGGCGGAGAACATTCAGAACCACGGGGCCCTTCATATAGGCGGCTCTCTCGGAGTCGCCTTGGGCTCCGCAGATAAGGTCTGTGTGCAGCCCCGTCCAGAAGAGCTTGGCCATATCCGCGGCCAGCCGGTCCTGCCCAGTTGTCTTTTCCACGAAGTAGGAACTGGCGAAGTTCGCCATCGACTCGCGCAGGAATTTGGTGCCTGGCCCATAAGAGGTCACGGACCATCCCCACCACGAGTGGGCCAGTTCGTGCCTCATAGGTTCCATTACCATCGGCAGCGTCTCTTTTGTGATCTGTCGTCCGAGCATATTGGTGTCCATCGTGAAACTAAGGTAACCGCCGTGCCCGCCCTGGCCGGCCGAACTGACGCCTATGTGGATCTCGTCTCCTTCCAGCCGACCGAACGTGTCGGTATAGAAGTCGTAGGCTCTGGCCAGCTCGTAGCCTATTCTTTCCACGAGACCCGGATCATAGCCCTTTGGAAGATAAAGGACCACCTTTGTCGACTCGGTCTCTACGATCTGCTTTTGAAATCGCCCCGCCATCAATTGCGGGTAGAACGGGACCGTGGATTTCCATACGAAAACGGCCCGGTCGGTCTGCGGGACCGTTTTGACATGTCGGCCGCCGAGCGCGACGACATGCCAGTCGGCTGGAACCGCTGCTTTAATCACCCAGGAAGGTTTGATTTGTAGGGCGAAGCGGTTCGGCCCGCCGCTTTCTTGTACCGGTTGGACCACCGGCAGCCACTTAATATCGGATAGCAGGCATATCTCCTTGCTGCCGTCCGGCAAAGTTGCAAGAGGCCTGTAGTTGTCCCGGGTATTCGTTGGATCGGTGGCTTGCCAGGCATAGTCGAATGCAACCTCGGTGCTCGAACCGGGGGCAAGCCCCGAGGCCAGTGTCACGTCAACCAGCTTCCTTTCGGACGACTCCTGACCATTTTGGCCGTGTTTGAACTTGAGAAAGACCGGATTGCCAGAGACCTGCTGCCAGATCCTCTGCACTTCGGTGCGGGCCTTGCAGCGCCCTTCGCGGGCGAGCAGGTCGAAAGCCAGTTGCGTAAGCTCGGCTGCACCGTCGTTTCGAATCGTACAGCGGGTGCGCATCTGGACAGCGTTGCGCTCGGCCAGTACCTTCATTTCAACATCGTAATGGACGATTCCCACGCTCTCGGCATAGACGCCGGCGCGCGGAATGCAGATCAAGCTCAGCAAAAGGGCAAAAATAGGTTTCCTGTACATAATTGTCTTTGCTCCTTGTAGAGAAGTCAAATGTCAGGCCACAGGGCACAACGCCCGTGGATACGAAAACCTCGCACGGGCCGCCCTTACGGTACGATAGTCGCAACAAAAAGCCGATGGTTTCACATTTTCTTGAAGCCATTGAAGCAAAAAACCGATAAGAGGTCAGATGATCACAAAAGCCGCCGGTTGTCTTGATCGGCCGGCACGTGATCGAAAAATGTGATAAATATTTTAGAATTGGTTTGACATCATACCGTTTGGCGGTATCATTTGAGCTTAATAATACTATTTTGACGCGGTAATGTCGAGGCAGTAGTCTCAGCCGCACTGATTGAAAAGGCCCAATCTTACGGGAATCACCTCTAGGTTTCGCACTTTCTTTCCGATTCTGCACCTGCCTCGATAGTGCTTGTGCTCTTAGCAAAGGGAACACGAAATGAAAGTGCTGCTTGTAAATCCGGATGTCCCGGAGACGTTCTGGGGTCTGAAGAACGCTCTCAAGTTCATCAGCAAGAAATCCATTCTTCCTCCGCTCGGGTTGTTGACGGTCGCAGGGATGCTGCCGAAGAATTGGGAGGTCAAACTGCTCGATATGACCACGAAAAGGCTGTGCGATCGAGACATTCGGTGGGCCGACTACGTATTCGTTACGGCAATGCTCATACAGCGAAGGTCTGCAGATCAGGTGATCGGGCGATGCAAGAAGCTAGGAACCAAGGTCGTGGTGGGCGGCCCTCTATTCACGAGTATCCCGGAACAGTACGTGCACGCAGATCATTTGGTGCTAAAGGAAGCAGAGTTGACTCTGCCCCAGTTCATTCGAGACCTTCAGGCGGGTTGCGCCAGAAAAGTCTACAACACGCACGAAAAGGCGGATCTGTGTGAGACCCCGATTCCGCTCTGGAGTTTGATTGACACAAAGAAATACGCTTTGATGTGCATCCAGTATTCGCGGGGTTGCCCTTTTGATTGCGACTTCTGTGATGTCACGACACTGTTCGGACACAAGATTCGCACGAAGACAACCGATCAGGTATTGCAGGAGCTGGAGAGTATTTACTCTCTCGGCTGGCGAGGTGACGTGTTCTTTGTAGACGACAACTTCATCGGCAACAAGGGCCGTCTGAAGAAAGAGCTGCTTCCTGCCATGGTAGGGTGGATGAAGGACAGGGAACATCCGTTCACTTTTAACACGCAGGCGTCTATCAACCTCGCGGACGATGAGGAATTAATGAAACTGATGGTTCAAGCGGGCTTTGACTGTGTCTTCATTGGGATTGAGACCCCCAACGAAGAGAGCCTAAGCGAGTGCAACAAAGTCCAGAACAAAGGGCGCGACCTGGTGGGTTGCATCACAAAGATCCAGGAAGCGGGCATGCAGGTCCAGGGCGGTTTCATCCTGGGCTTTGACAGTGACGATGCCGGAGTCTTTGACAATCTTATCGGTTTCATTCAGAAGAGCGGGATCGTCATGGCCATGGTCGGGCTGTTGAACGCCCCTCGTGGAACAAAACTGTACCAAAGGCTTTTCAGTGAGCAGAGGCTCACTACCCTGGCGTCCGGGGACAACACCGACTGCTCGATCAACTTCATCCCGAAAATGGGCCTGGAGAACCTGATTCAGGGATATCAGAAGGTTATTCATACGTTATATTCACAAAAGCACTACTGTGAGCGAATAAAGACTTTTCTGAAGAACTACGAGGCCTCCTCAAGTATGAAGGCGCGTCTGCGACTACGGGAAATCAGGGTACTGCTAAAGTCCATGTGGCACATCGGGGTACTGAGCAAAGACCGCAGGTACTACTGGAGACTTATCTTCTGGTCCTTGCGGAGACGTCAGTACCTTCGCATGAGCGTGATCTTCTCCATACAGGGCTACCATTTTCGCAAGATTTTCAAGGCGCTTCAGCAGCGGGCGGAAAACCTGGTCCGCGATTCCCAGGCGCAGCTTACAGGCCTGACCGCGCGAACCAGACAATCACCCGTCCTGGTATCAGAGAAAGACACAAATGTTCAGCCATCCCAATCACCGACCTAGGGGCTCGAATATCGGCGGCAATGCTCAGCGCAGACCAATACGGAACGACGAAGTAATTACAGGGTATGTTCTTGTAGTCTCTCGAGAATGTACCCGGAATGAATTAGAAGAGGGACGCTATTTAGACGGCCTGTAGACAGGCCAAGGAGATGTACAAGTGAGTACAGGAACAGTAAAGTGGTTCAATTCAAGCAAGGGTTTTGGTTTTATCAATCCGGACGACGGCGGCGAAGATTTGTTCGTCCACCACTCGGAGGTTAAGACAACGGGCTATGCAACGCTCGACGAAGGCCAGAAGGTGGAATTCGAAATCGGACAGGGCAAGAAGGGCCCCTGCGCGACCAACGTAGTCCCCAGCTAGGCCAGGCTAACAAAAAGCTTGAACAAAAAAAGGCCCTGTTCAAATTGCGGGGCCTTTTTGTTTGCGCCGTCACGATATCG
>LJTR01000339.1 GCA_001303465.1 Phycisphaerae bacterium SG8_4 | reverse complement strand
GGGATCGCGTTCGGCCCACCGTCCCCGTTCCCTGTGGGCGCGACTTCAAAGGAGCCGTCGTAGGGGCCGATGAGGTTCTTTGGGTCGAGGTTCGCGCTCGCCGTCTTCGACTGTTCGCCTTGCAGCGCGACATTGGCACTGGCAGTTTCGCTGACCTCACCAGGCAGGGCGATGTTGGCGGATGCAGTCTCGCTGACCTCTCCATCCAGCTTCATCGCCCAAGCGCCGATATCCCACGTCGAGCGTGGCCGGCCCTCGACGTCTATGCTGATCGGATAGTCGGTATCACTCGAGAGATTCGCACCGTTGGCATCCAATACGCCGGTCGAGATCGGTTCAGGATCGAATGGCGCAGCCGCCGTGTCGTAGTAGATGAAGATTTCCGGGTAATTTCCGTCTGTCCCGTAATCCACAGACCGAAACGTGTTCGTGCCAGCACCCGCTACAAAGCGAGTAATAAACTCGACAGCATCGGCATTACTTCCGGGCGCGTTACCATCGATCGCGTCCTGTACCCACTCGACAAACTTACCACCAGATCCGCGCAGCCAATCACCCGCAGACAACGATGTTTCGACGTTCCACGACTTGTTCGCTGCCGCACCGTCGCATCCATTAGCTTCAACATCTGTGCCTTCGCCTGTGGCCCCTGCCGTCGTCCAATCGTTCGTACCATCGTACTTGTTGTATGTGACCCCACCCTCCGTCCAGGCCCGCAACAAGCGGTACATCGTCACAAGCATATTGGCGGGGGAAGCGTTCAATTTAAGGAGAATTCCGGCACCGATAATGCGAGCAGTATTCGTGACGTTGGAAAGATTGATCCGAAGCAGAAAGTTCTGTACCGGAGAGTCGTCTATCTGAAACGTCGTGGAACTCCCGTAGTTCGTGGTTGTCGCACCACCATTGATCCACGAATCTTCTGTCGCCGCGCTTACCTCGGAGCCTGCGTTCTCGCCGCAGTCATCATATTGGAAACCTGTCAGGAATTGGCTGGCAGGATCAACGCTTGTCTGTGCGCTCGTACCGGGAGCGGAAGAATCGCTGGACGCATTGTTGTTGCAACTGACCCACGAACTCGCTGCACCTTTCGCGAATGCATACACCGCGAGACTTTGGGGGTCTGGGAGAGAATGCGCGTAAGTATTCTTGATCTGCCAGTTGATACCGTTCGTGACCGGCGGATCGTTTTGATCATCGCCGATCGCTGGCGACCCATCCGTAAGCCCGCTCGATTGAGCGGTAGCGGCACAGTAGACCGCCGTGACGTTGTAAACGAAAATGTTGCCCGATTGGTCGCCCTGGACGTGTATGGCTGTTCGGCCCAGAAACGCAAAGAGGCAGTTGCTGACGTAAAGATTCGCGCTTGTGGATGAATTGATCCAGAAAATGCCGTCGTGGTTGTTCCCCATCGAGCCCCAGAATAGGCACTGCTCGATGCGGCAATTCGTGGCCCCGTTAACGCGGATACCTTCGACGGATGATCCGTGCCAGCGATTGAAGTTCAGACCGATGACGCGTGTATAGTCAGCCTGTAATTCCAGCAGCATTGCGTTGGTGCTATTCGGATCGACACCGTGAATCTGGGCACCGGACCAAAGGTCGCCACCGTGGAATGCGCCGGTATCGTAGGTCAGCCGAACATAGTTCGATGCCGTGGTCGTATAGCCACCCGCATCAATGACATTCGATTCGTTGAAATCGACGGCACGGAGCTTTCCTTCAACGACACCCGTTAAGTCACCGGAAATCGCTGCATCGAACGCACTGATCGTCGCATAGTCTGGGCTGGTGCCACCAATAGTGTAGCTACCCGATGTCACGACCGTGCCTCCTCCCGACGAGGTAGGCGTACCACGCAGCCGCCGCTGCGCACAGAAGGGCCGACCACAGGCTCACCACTCTGGCCTCCCGCTACCGTCGATCTTCTTCTCGAGCCACGCGAGCATCCCATCGGCGTCGGGCACCACATACTCCCCGCTTACCATCCAAGCGGCTTCGATCTGGGCCATTATCGGTGGAGTGATGCGACTCTCTACAATGCGCCACGCTCGTTTGTATAGCATTCGATCCGGATTGCCCGTATCTGGATCGATGTGGCCTGTCGGGTCGTACTGGATTTCTTGAAGGAACCTTGCCTGGTCGACGGTGATGCCTGGAAGGTAAACGCGAAGGAAGATGGGATACCCTTCTAGGCCTCCCCATTGAACGGAATCGTCTCTAACATCGACTACGTCAAACCGCTTATAGCCGCTAGGTGTATCGGCCATCCGGACAAGGAGTCTAGCCACACCATCCTCCGTTCAATGCTCCCATCGCAAGATGGGGAGCGGCAGGTTATATCCTGCGACCAGCGTCGCCACGAGCTCTCTCTCCTCCGTCGCGTTATCACTGGCGGACCACAGGGGCCCCGCTCCCGCTCTCGCGTTCACGTGCTTCTTTAGAGCGGCGTTCAATGCTACGCAGGAGTCGCCGCCGCGCCGCGTTCTTCTCACGGTATTGAGCCTTGGCTTCGCCAACGCAGCTGCGACACCGCGCATACCGGTTTTCCTCCTTCTTCCGTTCCCGCTGTACGCCACATTCGGGACAGACGGCCACTCGCCAATCGGCTCCGTAGCGCCGTTTGTAGTAATAGCCTAAGCGATATTCTCTCGCATAGTTGGCTCTGTGTTTTCTCGCGCAGGGCTGACAGCGAGCGAGCCGTTTCTGTCCCTTCTTCCGCGGTGAGGTCTTGCCACAGTCCGGGCATTTCCGTTTGCTGCGCGGAACGACGGCACCGTGTTCGATTCTATTTCCCTCATCCGTGACATTAGCGGTCATACTGGGGAATGCTGGAATTGCGTTTGCCATAGCCACTTCACGGAGGCACGTCTCACAAGGCGAGACGAACTCGACGAGTCGTCCATCTACGGTGCTAAAATCTGACCGTAGCGGCGAATCGCATCGCGCACAGTAAACGAGGCCGAGTGTGGACTCGTGGTTCAGCTCGCCATTCTCTCCCAAAAGCCTATCCTCTGACGCTGTCTATCCAGCACCTCAAGTCGCAGCACGGGATTTGTGCCGCGAGCATAGTTCCAACTCGCACTCTGCGCGATCAGAATGTTGAAGTTGCATTCGATTTCGGCAGAGTGTTTCGCCCAGTAGCGACCGCCAACGCAGTCGTCGTTCCGTTGCTGCATCGCAAGAAGTTGTGCCCGGGTGGGCCCGCAGGGCGGGCCCGTCCCATCGATTGTCCAGCCACTATAGAGCACGTTGCAACGTGCCCCAGTTCGACGGTTATAGAGTTGCCAGCCGCGCCAAGAGGCATCCGCCTGACAGGCACCGGAACAGAGAACCTCCCAATCACCCACGGCGACCGGCAACAGCGCTGGCCGTTCACCTTGGAGTGCTCCGTTAACATACGTGACGAGAGTGGCGCTCTCCGGAATCGGCGTGAAACGAATCACGAAGTAATCGCTGGTTCCATTAGACATTGCGCCGCGATCAATCTGCGCGACTTCGACCGATAGCGAGTCGACCGGAGGTGGCTCGGGTAGTGGTGGCAGGCCCCAGCGACCGGAGAAGTCATACCTGCCCATATAGAATTCACTGACACGTACCGTGCCAGAAAATGGGTTTGTATAGTCGGGCCTACCTGCAGCCCAATCCCAATTCAAAGCGCCGACAACGATATCTCTACTGTTCCCAACCGTCCCACCTGTATACGGATTGCTCATCGCGAACGCGCCGTTCACGTGGAGTCGGAATCCTGTATCAGGTCCGAATTCGACCGCTGCCTGGTTGATCGCATTCGCAACGATTGGCCATTGGAGCTCATAGCTGGTTGAATCACTCTGGATCCTCGCAACCACAGACCCGTTCCTAACAAATACTGCGAGGTGTCCACCACCCTGATAACCCAGTGCGTCTCGGGACCAGAGTCCCTGTGTCGTGGTGATGTCATTGCGCGTTTCGAACTCCAGCCAGAGGGTGCCGCGAGGCTGCTCGAATGCAGGGTCGTTCGGTATAATGACGGGACTCGTGACCATATCGCGTTTCGCCAGGAGTCCAGCTGCCGGTAAGGCTGGAATGATAAAGCGATCATCCACCCACGTCTGTGATCTGGCGATCGAACCGAGCGCATCCTTGATCACAGGCCGCACACCGAAACGATACGCCTTGTCTACGTCTCGACGCTGGAGTGTGAATGTGATCTCTGTGAGGGAAGTCGAATCGGCAATAATGGTATCGCTCGCGGCCTCATCCACGACGACGTAGTCATACCACGTCTCGTAGGACGGATTGGGAGTATAGAACCATCTCGCCGTGATCGTCGCAGTCGTGTCTTGCAGATGGATCAAAAAGTCCAATCCGCCAGCCGCGAACGCGGCGAAAGGAATGAGTAGCAGCGCCAAGGCTGCGACGACGCGCCTCATACGTACCTCCTTTCCGGCTAATCCGGATCTGGCTTACCACCACGCTGGGGGAGCCACGAAGTAAACGCGGCCCAGATACCCTCTTCCTTACTTCGGATGAGCTGACCACCCACCCCATAGCAGAACAGGGTGATGACGATCGTTGGCCACCAGGTCAGCTTGCCAGCATCCGGAAGCAGAAACCCTGCAGTCTGGAGCAGCCACAGAAGCAGCACCAAGCTCCCGATCAGCAACGCCCAAACGCCAGCGAAACTGGAGGGGATCCATTCCCCGTTTTCGTCCTTGAACGTACTCATCACTCAAGTCCTTTCGTCCAATCGAAGAAGACGATGCGGTCGGAGGCAGATCGAGTCAGCGACGCCACTTCAATCCCTTCCCTGCCACCTTCTGCGTTCGTGTTCCCCTCCACAGTGCGGAACTTCCCGTGGACGCGATAGACCTCGTCTACGAAGAAGAGGTGAGCGAATCTATCCAGACTCGGTTTCCAGAGGGCACCGATGCAGCCCGGAAACGCGAAGGCGAAAGTGATCTCCCAATCGTTATCCCGACCATAGTCCACATAGGCCTGGACGTAGTCCTGTAGGTCCGGACGGATCTTTTCGAATGGGCTGTAGACGTTCTTGAGTGCGCAGCCGATCTCAGCGCACGCATTGACAAATGAGGCGCACCACGGAGCACCGGGCTCCGAACCGCCGAGCTTCTGGAAAAACTCGACCGCAGGCCCGCGGTTATTTCCGATTTCCTGCAGGCCGATGAAGTCGCGTGCGACGCTGAGGACCGCGAGCTCGACCGGCAGGTTCTGTCGCAGGTTGCTCATAGCGATGTCGCCAATAAGAGCAGAAAGAAGAAGGCCACGACGAACGGTGTCCACCTGTCGCGACCGGAATCGGCAATCTTCTGTCGCTGCTTGTAACCGTCACTCATCTGACGAGCCTTCTCGAGATCGTGATCTTCTCGATTCCAGTACCAGCCCGCCATAAAGCAGGAGACCCCGGCACCGAATACCTGGGCAGGTCCACCGATGAGTACTCCGACGAAACCGCCGACAGCAGTGACAACGCCGTGGAGGACCCACGAGATGATGTCGCTGAATACAAACGGGAACGTCTTGTAGAGCCAGATCTCGAGTTTGTTCATCGCTCAATCCTCCGGTGGTGCTGGCGGCTTTGGTTCCGGGCCGCATTTCGGCTCGCGCTCGTCGTATTCGAGGCCGGCGATGCAGTCTTGGTAGGGATACTTCACTTTCCAAAGCCACCTATCGAGTTCCGCGCAGTAAAGCTCCTCGTATCGTTCAAGGCAGACCTTCTTCATCTCCTGCGCTTGTTCGTATCGCCGATCGAACAGGACGTCCGGCTCGACTTCCTGTCCAATGGCGTACCGCCCTGCAAACAACAGAATCGTCCCGATGACTGCAGCCCCACCACCGGCCCAGATCCATTTCCATACGTCTTTCATAACGGACCTCCTACTGCATTTCGTCGATGTCCCCTTCCAGCGACTCGACGTCGTGCGCAAGTGCGGCTACCCGCTCAGTCAGAGTTGCCATATTGCGCGTGCCTTCATTGATCAATCTCATCAGTTCGATGACGGTCTCGCGATTCGTGAGGATGTCTGCGGATTGCGTCTGGTTCGCCTGTACAACAGCAGCGACGTCGATCCGCACGTCGGTCATATCTTCCCGAAGATCATCAAGCGCTGTCCGTTGACCGTTCAGAAAGTAGACGATGATAAGGAGCAACAGTCGAACACCCCAATCAACAAGAGCCCGCCACGGAACGGTCCCGTTCCCATTCATCCTCTTCTCCTCTCCGTTTGGTGGCGGCTCGTCCTTATGCCGCTTCTCCAGATCGTCGGTTAAGGGTTCGCACATAGTCACTCACTTTCCGGACTCCCGGTTATATCGAAGTTGGCAGGCTTCGCACGTTTTCGTGAACGATTGACTGCCGTCGTTTAGAAGCAACTCCACATCAGATCCTAGCTTGCGGCCACAATACGTCGCCTCTTCTCCGACAATCCAAGCGTGAATGGTCCCGCTGGGGAATAGTACGATTTTCATCCCCGGACGTTCATACACTTGCCGCTCGGGCATCGGAAACTTGCTCATTTGCTGTCCAGTGCCACTGTCTCGACGTGAATCACCGACGCGGACTCGACTATAAGACTGAATACGTCCTTTGCACCC
>LJTR01000017.1 GCA_001303465.1 Phycisphaerae bacterium SG8_4 | reverse complement strand
CGATCGTCCTCACACAGGTTCCTGCCAATCATTCAACGACGCCCGGACAGACCGGTCATGCACTCGAGGGGCCGCAATCACTGGCCAACGCTTTGTGGTCGCCAGAATACGCGGACCGGGCACGACTAGTCATGCTGCATCCGGATTTGTCGATCACAGTTCTGAGCGAGGGCTTTGACAGTGCGAGTGATCCGGCGGTCTCGTTTGACGCCTCTCACATTCTTTTTGCAGCGAAGAAGAAGGCCGGCGATGCCTGGAACATCTACGAAATGGGAATCGACGGTTCGAATCTCAGGCAGATTACCGGCGGCAGAGGCGACTGCCGGAATCCGGGCTATCAATCTACGCTCTACACTATCGTCTCTACGAAACCGTGGTACCAGATTACTTTTTTGGGTACAGAACCTGGAGTCTTGAATGAGTGCGGCCTTGGCACGGCCACTAACCTCTATTCCTGTAAGCTCGACGGGACAGCAGTTCGGCGTCTTACGTTTAATCTATCAAGTGATGCGGATCCCTTTATCATGCCGAATGGGCGGCTGCTCTTGGCGAGTTGGCAGCGTTCCACAATCGAGCATGGACTGGGCGGCCGCGTTTCTCTGTTCGGTATCAACATCGACGGTACGGATTACGCGGCATTCTGCACCAGTGAGGGTAAGCGGATCAAACGTATGCCCTGTGTCACAGCAAAGGGGCTGGCGGTATTCGTTGAGGCCGACGTGCCTGCCGACGACGGTTCTGGCAGTATCGGTTGTGTGAAACTGAGAAGGCCGCTTCATTCGTATCGGCCGGTCACGGAAGAATCGGGCGGTCTGTTTCATTCGCCGTCACCGCTTGTCGACGGTACGGTGCTGGTGTCTCGACGATCCCGAGACGGCGCCGACACATACGGTGTCTACCGGCTCGATCCTTCTGACGGCCGGTTGGAGTTGGTATTCGACGATCCGGAATATCATGACGTACAGGCGAAAATGCTGTATGCCCGCCCCGAACCAGACGGGCGATCGAGTGTGGTCAGAGACGAAGACCCTAACGCCCGGCTTTTCTGTCTGGACGTTCGTATCTCCGATCTCGAAGAACGGCAATGGCTGGCTGGCGATGCCGTTAGAAGACTTCGAGTCCTCGAAGGTATCCCGCCGAACGACGGCCTGGCGGCGGCCGGCAGTTCGAGCAGACCGGACGTTGGGCGATCATCACCTGACGGTATCGGTCGCTTGGCTCAACGGCGCATCCTTGGGGAGATAGACATTGAAGGAGACGGGTCGTTCAATATTGAGATCCCGGCCAATACCCCTATTGAACTTCAAACTCTGGATGCCGACGGCATGGCTCTGCGCAGCTGCAGTTGGATCTGGGCCAGGAATCGTGAGCCGAGAGGATGTATAGGTTGTCACGAAGACGGAGAACTTACGCCTGAGAATATACTGGTCGAGGCGGTCAAGCGCCCTTCAGTCAAGCTCACCCTGGGCGCCGCCCAGAGGCGAACCGTTGATTTCCGACGCGATATCATGCCGATAATTGCAGCTAAATGCGTTAAGTGTCACGGTCAAAACGGTTCTGTCCCTCATCTTACCGACGATCTTTCTGCGGCAGTTGGCCCCGACGCAAAGGCATACTTTAATCGCAGTTACGAGAGCCTTCTGGCTGCGGGCAGCCCGCCGGGTTACGGGAAATACGTCCATCCCGGGCGGGCTCGGACCAGCCCGCTGATATGGCATATATTCGGGCGAAATACCTCGAGGCCTTGGGACGATACATTTGGGCGAGAAGGGCCAGCGCAAATGCCGCCGAATCGACACGAGGCCCTGACCGACGATGAGAAACGAACGTTCGTGGAGTGGATTGATACCGGAGGTCTCTGGGACGGTATTCCGGGGCCGGATGACCTCGCTGAAGATGATCAGAAAGGTGGGGGATACGGCAAGTGAACTCTTCGAGATACCTGATATTTGTATTGGCGTTTCAGATTGCGGCAAGCCACGGGGCAGCTCAGACGCTGCCGGTTTTTACGGATGTCACAAAAGAGGTCGGCATTAGCACAAAGCACAGCTATGGAGATTTTGACCTGAGCAACATTGTCGAGGGTACCGGCGCCGGCGCCATGTTCTTCGACTACGATGGTGACGGATGGCTTGATATCTACTTTGTCAACGGCTGCTGGCTCAAGAACGTCAATGACAACCGAGGCCGAACACTGAGAGACAAACTTGCAAATTCCCTCTATCGCAACAATGGTGACGGAACGTTCACGGATGTCACAACACGGGCGGGCGTAGGCGACAAAGGCTTCGGGTTTGGCTGCTCAGCTTCGGACTTCGATAACGACGGCGATCTTGATCTTTACGTGTTAAATTATGGACCGAATGTCTTCTACCGCAACAATGGAGACGGAACCTTCACCGACATATCCCGGGCCTCGGGACTTGCCAATGCCAATTGGAGCCTTTCGGCCCCCTGGTTTGACTATGATGGCGACGGTGACCTTGATGTTTACGTGGCAAACTACCTCGAGTACGACAGCGGCAAATTCCGGTCGTATTATGCGGCGGCAGGCTATCCCGGCCCGTTGAGCTACAGAGGCCAACCCGACAGCCTGTATCGTAACAACGGCGACGGAACCTTCAGCGATGTGACCAGACAGGCGGGTCTGTTCGAACCCAACGGACGAGCGATGAGCGCCACGGTGGCCGATCTGAACAACGACGGTTTTCTCGACCTTTATGTTCCCAACGATGCGATGGAGAACTACTATTTCAGGAATACGGGCAAAGGCACATTCGAGAGCGAAGGTTTGATGATGGGGATGGCTTTTGGCGAGGGAGGCCAGGGCGTCTCTTCCATGGGACCGGCTATCGGCGATGTGGACCGTGATGGCTGGCTCGACATTTACGTCCCCGATATGGGGTACGGCTGCCTTCTGATGAATAGGAAAGACTATTTCGAAGATCGCACCGAGCCGGCCAACCTAGCCGTTGTTTGCGGTCAGTACACCGGTTGGGGCGGCGTCTTGTTCGATTATGACTGCGACGGCTATCTGGATGTATTCATCGCCAATGGCAACGCCCATCATGAATATACGGAAGAAGACGTGCTGATGCGAAACGACGGCACGGGAAAATTCACGGATGTCGCGGACAAATCGGGCGCGTACTTTAGAGAGAAACACGTCGGACGCGGCGCCACCTATGGCGATTACGATAATGACGGAGACCTTGATCTTCTGGTGATCAACCTCAACGATACTCCAAGGCTGCTGCGAAACGACGGCGGCAACGAGAACAATTGGCTCATCGTCGAGGCTAAGCTGCCGTCAGGCAAAAGCGATGCCGTTGGCGCACGCATTACTGTCACGGTCGGCTCGCTCGTGCAAGTACGGGATCTAATCCCGGTGACAGGCTACCTTTCACAGGCTGACCCCAGAGGCCATTTCGGCCTCGGCAAGGTACCCAAAGCAGATATCGTGGAAATCCGCTGGCCCGATAAGCGGACCGTCGAACTCAAAGACGTAGATGCAAACCAGATTCTCAAAGTGATCCAGGAATCCTGATATGGGCGGCAAGAACGAAGTCTGTGGCAGAATCCTGACAATTCTTGCGGTTGCGGCGGTTTGTTCGGCTGGCGTTCGCGCTCAGGAGGCCGACCGAAGACATCCGGTGTATGTCGGAGTGAAGGTCTGTGCTACCTGCCACCAGGGTAAAGGCATGGGCCATCAGTTCAGCCGATGGCTGGCCTCGAAGCACGCCCGCGCCTTTGCCGTTCTGGCCGACCCGCAGGCAAAGAGAATTGCCGAACTCAGCGGCATTCCGCAGGAGCCGCAGGAATCGCCCACCTGCCTGGGATGTCACGCAACCGGTGCCCACGCCGAGGATTGGGAGAAAGACGATACGTTTTCGACCCTGGACGGCGTGCAATGTGAGAGGTGCCATGGTCCGGGAAGCGAGTATATAGACGCAGATATTATGGCCGATCGCCGGGCAGCTACAGAGGCGGGGTTGGTGATGCCGACTGTACGGGATTGTATGGGCTGTCATCAGGTAAAAGGCTCCCACGTTGCCGTACACAATCTGCCCGCCCTGGACATCGAGCAAGCCATGTCCGAGATTGCGCATCCTACACCCGAGAACTTCCGTTTCGGACCGGCAAGGCACTTACTGGATGTGACGGCCTCCAAAAAGGCCGAACATAAATACATAGGGACTGTCACCTGTGCCAACTGTCACAAGGGCCCGACACACGGTTATCAGTTCAGCAAATGGCGGATGAGCGCGCACGCCCGTGCGTATGCGACGCTGGCTACTGCTGGCGCCTACGATATCGCCAGGGAGCAGGGTCTGGAGGATGATCCCCAAGACAGCCCCGACTGTCTGAAATGTCACACCACCGCTTATCATCGACCTGCCGGGAGCACGGCTACGTCTGACTTTTTGGAAGAAGGCGTTGGGTGCGAGGCCTGCCACGGCGCGGGCAGTGACTATTATCCGGAAGCAATAATGACAGACGCCCGCGCAGCGCAGGCCGCCGGGCTAAAGGAAGTTACTCGACAAACCTGCCTTGAATGTCACGAAAATGCACATGGTAAGCCTTTTGATTTTGACCAGGCCGTCAAGAAAATCGCGCATCCAACCGAGTTGCCCGAAGTGTCACAGGCTCCACGCTACAAGACACCGGTTAATATGGCCGTCAGTCCCAGCGGCGATGAGATCTACGTTGCGTGTGAGGCTTCTGACACAATCATTGTCGTTGACATCAGGGAACTTCAGAAGATCGCCGAGATCGAGGTCAGCCGGCAGCCTTCAGATGTAACTTTCAGCCCCGACGGGACCAGGGCGTACGTGACTAATCGTCTTGACGACTCCGTGTCGGTCGTGGATGTCTCTTTGCGCAAAGTTGTTGCTACAATCCCGGTTGGTGACGAGCCGCACGGTGTGCTTACCGACGTCTCTGGAAAACACCTGTACGTGCTCAACACATCATCTGACAGCATTTCCGTTGTTGATACGGTTACGCTGAAAGAAATCAAACGTCTGGCCGCCAGTCGCAACCCCTGGTCTCTGTCACGGTCTCCAGACGGCTCGGCGATCTACGTCACCAACAACCTTTCCCGCTTCGTGAAGTTCCGCGCGGCTTCGGAGTCGGAGGTCACCGTCATTGATACCGCGCGTGCCATCGTGCGGGACCGAGCCGCTGTCCCAGCCGCAAACCTCCTGCAGGGCGTCGACTGGCATCCAGGCGGAGACTTCGCCCTGATTACCCTCAATCGTACAAAGAACCTTGTCCCGATGACCCGCCTGCTTCAGGGCTGGACCATTACCAATGGCCTTGGCATCGTCTGGAAGAGCGGTCGTGTGGATCAGGTGCTTCTCGACGAACCGAGCATGTGTTTTCCAGATCCGGCCGATGTTGCAATCACGCCCGACGGCACCATGGCGCTGGTGACAAGCTCGGGTTCGAACCGCATTGCAGTTGTGGATATTCAGAAGCTGGTCTCAATGCTTGAGGCCGCCTCGGATTATCAGCGCGAGCACGTATTGCCCAATCATCTGGGCAAGCCGACGGAATTTGTCATTACCCACATCCCGACCATGCACAGCCCGCGAGGAATTGTCATAACGCCGGATGGAAGGACCGCCTTCGCGGCAAATGCACTGGATGACTCGCTGACGGCCGTCGACCTCGAGAAGCTTGAAGTGGCGGCGACGATTGATCTGGGAGGTCCAGAGGTCGTTACAACCAGGCGTCTGGGCGAGCGGGTCTTCCATAGCGCCGATGTTACCTTCAGTCGTCAGTTTTCATGTCACTCGTGCCACCCCGACGGGCATGTTGACGGACTTACCTACGACATCGAACCCGACGGAATCGGAATCAGCCCTGTCGACAACCGCACGCTCCGTGGGATTCTGGACACCGCCCCGTTCAAATGGGAAGGAACCAACCCAAGTCTCCAGAGGCAATGCGGGCCGCGACTGGCGGTCTTCTTTACGCGAATTCAGCCGTTTACACCGGAAGAGCTTTCTGCGTTGGAACAGTATATTTGCACAATTCCCAGACCACCCAACCGCTATCGTCCACTGGGAGCGGAACTCACCGATGCGCAGCGGCGCGGCAAGGCAATGTTCGAGCGATCAATGACCAATGACGGGCGCGAAATCCCGAAGGGGCAGAGATGTGTCACGTGCCATTTTCCGCCGCTTTTCACCGACCGCCAGCGGCACGATGTCGGGACGAAGCTGCAGTTCGACCGTGAATCGGACTTCGACACGCCGCATCTGAGCAATATATATGACTCGGCGCCCTATCTGCACAATGGAATAGCCGAGACCCTGGAAGAAATCTGGACCAGATATAATCCGAACGATGAACATGGGGTTACTAACGATATGACAAAGGATCAGCTCAACGACTTGATTGAATACATCAAGACTCTGTAGCAGACCGCTGATAGGTATACCGCTCACGATTGAAATTTCGGATTTTTGCGCGGGTAAGTAGCTTTACAATAACAGCTTATGATCTTGCTCGCGAGAATTTACTACCTTGAAGGATATAATAAGGTGTCACGATGAAGTATTTTGTCTGCGTACTGGCAATCCTGTCAGTCTCATGGCTGGCGCCGGGATCATTCTGCGAGGCAATGAATCTCGAGGCTGCCGATGCAACTGGGCCGGAGCTTCCCTTTGTCTACACAAACTGGAAGCACTTTACAGTTAAGGACGGTCTGCCCAACGACCACGTCTTTGCGCTCAAGAACGACGGCACGCGGGTCTGGGTCGGCACTGAAGACGGCCTGGCCTGCATCGACAAGCTGACGGGAAAGATCAGAAGCTGGAATGAAAAAGATGGACTGCCGTGGCGCGTCGTCTCGGCGCTTGAGGTGAATCCGAAAACCGGAGAACTCTGGATAGGCCTGTTCGGGGGCGGTCTTGCCCGCTTCAGTGGGGGGCGATTCGACCACTGGAACCAGCTTAACAGCGGTCTGGTAAACGATGTCGTCTATGGAGTGGCCGTCGAGAATGACAACATCTGGGCTGCCACCACTGCCGGTGCGAGCAGGTACAACACCATAAGCGGCGAATGGACAATCTACACCGAGAAGAATGCCCCGATGGAAGAGATATGGAACTATGGCGTTTGCTACAATGACGGGAAGGTTCACCTCGGTGTCTGGGGCAGCGGTGTGCTGGAGTTCGACGTGGCGACTGAGAGATGGAAAGACTATCTCGACCCGGACGGCGAAATGGAAATCGATCTCTATCGGGACGATGGCATTGTACATGTGATTACGACCGGCACGAGCTATGTCGAGGGCATTCTGTGGGTCTCGACGTACTTCGGGATGAGCCGCTATGACGGCCGTAACTGGCGAGGTTACTACGCCCACGAAACCGGCCTGCCGAGCGACTTCGGCAACGCTGTCAAGGGTCGCAACGGCAACGAAGCATGGTTTGCCACCGACAAGGGGGTAGGCGTCGTCGCCGACTTTGAGACAGATACCTGGGTAACCTACACGATGGATCCGAACACGCACGGAGGTAAGGCGGTTGTCAGCAGGGGCAAGGACGTGATTAAGACCGTCGATATGCCGAAGTGCATTCCCCATAATTACGCCTTGTGGGTGGATTTCGACGGCAACGATGTCTGGGTCGGGACATCAAAAGGCGTCGGCTGGGCCAAAGGTTCAGGGTATTACGAACGATTGAGGTAGGTTGCCAACGCATATGTGTGGCCAGGAGTATAGAGCGATGAGACGACATGTGACGATACTGTGTTCAATTCTGCTGTTGGGGGCGTTTTCGTGTTCCAGTGTGAAGAAACAGATGGCCGCTAGTGCGGAGCCGTCTGTTGAAATTGATTCGGAGACGCGCGAGGTTCTCGAGAGAATCAACGCCGTCAGTGCCTATGAAGTCCCCGATCTCGACTTGCGGGAAGATGCGGACTACGCAAAAACCGCCCACCAGTTTGAGCCGTTCAGGCATGTCGAGCCGTATAGGGAACACTTCCTCGTCCAAATGGAGTACACCGGGCCCGGTCGGGCCATCCCCGAGCCGGAAAATATCGAGACAGTCAAGCTCGGTTTCATAGGCCCGATCATGTCCACTGTTTCGGTCGCGACGGGCGGCAAGAGTCACGAAGAGCCCCTGGGTATCAAGATGCTCCAGGGTGCGCGGCTCGCTGTCGAGCAGGCTAATGCCAAAGGCGGATACCTGAAGCGCAACATCCCCTTTGAGCTTGTCGTCACCAACGACAACGGACTCTGGGGCGCATCGGGCAACGAGATCGTGAACATGGCTTACAAAGACAAAGTATGGGCGATCCTTGGCACTATCGACGGCGCTAACAGCCACATTGCCATCCGCGTTGCGCTCAAAGCCGAAGTGGTCATGATGAACTCCGGCGATACCGATCCGACCTTCATCGAAACGAATATCCCCTGGGTTGTCCGCTGCATCAGCGACGACCGGCAACAGGGGTACCTGCTGGTGGATTATCTCTATCGCAAACTCAAGTATACGAGAGTGGCCATTATGCGATCCAGCAACCGCTATGGACGGTTCGGCGTGCGAGAGGTCCGGGACGGGAGTCGGCGTTTGGGCTGCCCCGTCGTCCTGGAGATGGCCTATGATCTGGGACTCGAAGATTTCTCTCTGCAACTGGAGCGGATCAGGGAAGCCGACGTCGAGGCCGTGGTGCATTGGGGCGACGCCTCGGAGGGCGCCCGTATCCTGAAGCAGATTCGGGCGATGGGCATGGAACAGCCATACTTTGCCTGTGACCGTTGCCTGTCGGATGAATTCGTCGAAATCGCCGGCGACAGTGCCGAAGGCGTTATCTGCACCTATCCGTGGAATCCGACGAGGAGAAGCAGCAGGCTCGAAGAATTCCGCAAGGCTTTCAGGCAGCGCTTCGGAGAGGAGGCCGAGACATTCGCCTCCCACGCCTATGACGGTATGAACATGGTCATCTGGGCTATTCAGGTTGCGGGTTTGAACCGGGCCAAGATCCGTGACGTGCTGGCACATAGAACAAGGTCCTGGGAAGGCGTGACAGGTGACATAGTGCTCAGCGCCGCCCTTGACGACGTCGGGGATGTGTACCTGGCAAAAAGAGAAGATGGCAGATGGAACTTCTATTCGAGAGAAGACCTGAAGATACCGTCAGGCCCGATTCGGGCAGAGGGCCAAGCTACGCAGCCGTTGGCGACTGCTCAGTACCGCTGATCTCTTAGAGGAAAGCTGAACTCAAATGCGAATGACGGTCAGAATAGCATTGATGTTATTCGCCGGATCTGTCAGTACCATCGCAGGCCAGACGGACTCCAAGAGGGATTCGTCTCGCGAAGTATTTTTCGATGCGACAGCGCGGCAGACACTCTACGCAGGGCCGGGGCGCCGGGAACCTGCCCCCGCCAACGTCAAAGAGGTGCTGATAGGGTACTTCGGCCCCAACGAAGCTTCTGACGCGCAGGACAGTGACATGTATCGTGCAGCGATCCTGGCGATCAATCGGGCCAACAGGGGAGGCGGGCTCGACGGCGTGCCGTTCCGATTAGTTCCGAGGTGGTCGGACAATACCTGGCAGTCCGGCGCCGCAGAGGTCGTCCGCATGGCCTACGCAGACAAAGTCTGGGCAATCGTCGGCGGAATCGACGGACCATCGACGCATGTGGCCGAACAGGTCGTTGCAAAGGCTCGGCTCACTCTCCTGAGCCCCGGAAGCACCGACAGGTCAGTGAATCTTGCGAATGTGCCCTGGATGTTCTCGTCCCTGCCCGGAGACCACCTCGTGGCTCCGGTTCTGGCTCGAGCAATTGCTTCGTACGTTGGGGGCGATCCCTTTATTCTTGTGTCGTCTACCGACCACGATTCTCACCTTCTTGCAGTTGAAGTTGGCAAGTCTCTTTTTCAACGGCGGTTGGCTCCGTGCTACCACTTCGAGTTCGGGCCCGGGCAGAAGGATTACAGCCTGCTTGTCGACAGGATCGTGCAGGCCGATGTTCGTACCCTTGTGCTGATTGCCGCTGCCGAAGAAAGCGCACAGGTGATATGTACCCTCAGAGAGGGAGGCTTCCATGGGCTTGTCTTCGGCGGGCCCGGTATGGGCAGCAGAAAATTTCTGGAAAAGGCAGACAACGCGGCCGAGGGAGTCATCTTCCCACTGCTATACACGCCCGCTAAAGAATCGGATAGTTTTGAGGAAGAATTCACTCGCCGCTTTGGAAATCGTCCGGACTATCTTGCCGCGCATACGTACGATTCAGTGAGCCTTCTGATTGCCGCCATGCGCAAAGCCGGACTGAATCGCCCGCGAATATGCGATTCGGTGAGGGAGCTCTCCCCCTATAAGGGGGTAACTGGTACTATCCGATGGGACTCGCTCGGAACCAATTGCCGGCCCGTAGACCTCGGTACAATCAGGGCCGGCCGCGTAATATGTGCCTCAGAGCCTCACATGCCTGACGATGCGAGGTTTCGTTCTTCTCGACGGTGATCGGGCCATCGACGGCCCCACCGGCCGGGTAGATCGATTGGCCGTATGCTGGATAGGCCTCCGTCCGCAGGTGTGCCAGCATGTGATGTCCGCGGCGGCGCTGTCGTTCGCGGCGCAGGGCGGCCATGTCAATCGGGCCGACGACGATTCTTTCACCCGCTCCTGGCTCGGCCTGGGCCGCGATCCGGCCATCGTAGTCAACTATCATACTGCCCCCGGGCCAACTGAACGGCGGATAGTTTTTCAGGCTGGCCGCCTGGTTCGCTGCGACTACATAGGCCATGTTCTCGATCGCGCGTACCTGGTTGACCATCGTCCACCAATCCATGGGTTGCGCCGTACCCCAGGGATCCATATACGCCGAAACCCGTATTAGCAGTTCGGCCCCGGCGAGACTCAGTTGTCTGATCGCCTCGGGGAAGAGCCAGTCGTAGCAAATGGCCGTACCTATCTTGCCGATCTCGGTGTCGGCCACTGGAAAGATAGGTTCATCGTAACCGGTCAGATCGTGCGGACTGGTATGCACCTCCCAGGGCGTCCACGTGTGCACCTTGCGGTATTTTGACAGAATGCCGTCCGGACCGATCAGACAGGTCGTATTGAAGACGTGGCCGGGCCAGCGCCGGTCCTTCTCAAGAAACGTGCCGGTCTGGATATAGATGCCCGACTGCTTTGCCTTCTCGTGATAACGTCGCGTGTGTTCGTTCGGGATCGGTACGGCCAGACGCTCGAGCAATTCGTCAGCCGTCGGATAGATCGGCGCCGCATGGGCAAACTCCGGAAACACCACCAGCCGCACATCGAAAAAAGGCTCGTAGCCCGCTACCGCGTAGTCGATTATCTCGAGCATGCGCTCGACCCGGCTGGCAATCTCATCGCGCTTCGTCGGATTTGGCATGTCAATCTGACACGCCGCTGCATAGAATCGGTCGGCTTTACTCATTATCTGCCTCTCTTGAGTTGAGCGGAGCCTAGGGCACTCGCTATCACTGAGGACTTGTTCCTTCGGTGATTGTCAATGGTGATTGTCAATAATATATAGTAGGATTATTTCCGAGATATGATATTCTACCAGGAGTGATGCCCAGCGATGTTGCTGAGGAATAAAGAACGATAAATCTGGCCTTTTTCGGGTTAACGTGTCGCCTACTTCATACAGCCGATCTCATAAACACCTGACAAGCTTATTCCTGGGCTTGATTTTCTTCATCCTTTTCTACTCGTATCTTTGGTTATATATTGACCTGCGACTGATCTACAGTTGTGGCGGGATTATCACAAACTTCCCCGTATTTGTCAAGAGCTGGGTATTCTTCCGCGACTACGTATCGCATCCTGGCGGAGCCCTTGAATACGGTTCAGCATTTCTCTCCCAGTTCTTCTATATCGGTTGGGCGGGAGCATTGGTGGTAACTGTACAGGCCTGGTTCATGTCGGAATGTGTGGACTATATCCTCAGAACCTTGGGCCTTTCTGTCCTTCGCTGCTTCCGTTTTGTACCAGTGGTTATTTTGTTAATTATCTACACTCGCTATACGTACCACTTCTACACTACAATGGCTTTCTTGGTGGCATTGCTATTCGTATGTCTATACTTAAGAACAACATTCTTCCTGGCATCAAACCATGTTCGTCTGATCGTTTTTGTGATCATGTCCATAATACTGTACTATGTTGCTGGCGGTGCATATCTGCTGTATGCCGTACTCGTTGTGCTATATGAGCTGCTCTTCAAGCGGCGATTCCCGTTAGGTTTGTTGTGTCTATTCCTTGCGGTCGCCGTTCCTTATGTCTTGGGTGTACTGCTTTTTGGCGGGAGCGTCATCAACGCCTTCAGCGATTCGTTGCCCTTCTCTTGGAGAATACTCACTTTCGAGAGTCGCAAGGAGTCGATAACGGCGATTTACGTACTCTATTTGTTTCTGCCGTTAACCATGCTTTCTTCGACGCTCTATCTGAAGACACCTGGTTCAAGGATACAGACTTGCCTTCGTTCATGGGTGAAGAAAGCGAAAGTGAGTGCCGGTCCTCCGATACTCAGATCGCTGTTAGAATCATTTGTACTTCTTGCGATTGTTTTCGCGACCGTAGTCTTCTCCAGTAACCGAGAGAAGAAAACTGCTTTTTCTGTTCATCATTACGCCTGCCATAGGATGTGGCCCGAGGTGCTCAAAGCTGCCCGTCACCCTACAGAAAATCCTTTCGTCATTAGTGCGGTCAACCGCGCATTATATCACACGGGACGGCTCGGATATGATATGTTCTGCTGGCCTCAACACCCTGACGTTCTGCTGCCCACTGGTGAAGATAGAATTCTAGTGTCTTGGCACAAGTTTGATACTCAAATCGACCTCGGCCTGATGAACATGGCGGAGAGGAATCTCAATGAGTGCACGCAAGTCTTCGGAGAACATCCAATGATTCTTAAGCGTTTGGCCCTGATAAATATGGTCAAGGCCAACTATGACTCCGCCCGGATTTACCTTGGGGCGCTTAGCAAAACACTGTTTCATTCGGATTGGGCCAATGATTATCTGGCTTTGCTGCAGTCCGATCCCGATCTCTCTACGGACAGTAGAATCCAGTATCTACGTTCCGTATGTCCGGAGAAGGATTATGCCGTCATTGGCTACTCCAAAGAAAAGGTGCTCTTGGATTTACTGGAGAAAAATGATAAAAACCGTATGGCTTTCGAATATCTGACAGCATGGCATATGCTCACCAGACAGTTGGAGAAGTGCGTACGAAGTATCGAGCACCTGAACAATTTTGAGTACCCGGAACTCCCGGTGCTTTACGAAGAAGCACTTCTGATTTACGTGTACGGCACTAAGAAACCGGTGCAATTAGCTGGCCATCAACTTTCGTCGAAAGCGCGGCAGCAGATTGAGAATTTCAGCCGGATATTCAATAGTCACAAGAGAAATAAACAAGAAGCTTTTGGTGAACTTGCAAGAGATTACGGCAATAGCTACTTTTTCTATCATGTTTACGGGATTTCAGGTGTGAGGAAATGACCCGAGAACACAAGGTCAGGACAGTCAGAATCCTTGTTGTCATCGCAGCGGTCGCGATGATTGCCTGTACACTTGCTTTTGTACTGCGCGAAGAGAAGGTGGCCATCGATCAGGTCATACTCATTGATAGACCTGCCAGAATCCATCCCGACTATTCTGGGACTGTTATTCCTCCGAATATCACGCCTTTGAATTTTTCGATCCGAGAAAAGGGCTCGCACTATTGTGTAAGAATATACTCCAAACAAAGCAAGAACATTGAAATCATCAGTAAAACGCCGAAGATTACTATCCCCGAAGATCGCTGGCATGCGCTGCTCGATGACAATCGAGGCGAGGCACTGTCTTTTCTCGTTTTTGTCAAGGCCGAGGGCGGCGAATGGCACCGCTTTTCTCCAATTCTCAACAATATCGCGAACGAGGAGATAGACAGATATCTCGTCTACAGGAAAATCTATCCCGTGTATAGTGCCTGGAATCGAATGGGAATTTATCAGCGAGACTTGCAGAAGTTTGATGAGTCACTGGTCTTAAATAATGACTATTTTGAAGGCGGCTGTCTTAACTGCCACTCATTTTGTGTGAATAATCCCGGTAAGATGCTGATCGGCATCCGAAGCTCCAAGTACGGAAGTTCCGCTGTGCTGGTCGAAGACGGCAAAGGGCAGAAAATCGGGACAAAGTTCGGATACACATCATGGCATCCCAGTGGTCGGCTCGCGACGTATTCAATCAATCAAGTCAACATGTTTTTTCATACAGCGAAGACCGAGGTTCGAGACGTCATTGATCTCGATTCACTGCTTGCCTACTACTTAGTTGACCGCAAGAAAGTAAAGACAGCACCGGATATTTCAAGAAAGGATCGTCTTGAAACATACCCAACCTGGTCGCCGGATGGCCGTTATCTGTACTTTTGCAGTGCACCTTTATCTTGGACGGACCGTAAGGCTATCCCAACCGACTACAACGAAATCAAGTACGACTTGATGAGAATAAACTACGATATCGACAAGGACGAGTGGGGCGAGTTGGAAACCGTGCTCTTATCCCGGGACACAGGTTTGAGCATTCTCTTGCCACGAATTAGCCCCGACGGCCGTTGGCTCTTGTTCTGTATGTCAGACTATGGTTGTTTCCCCGTTTACCAGCGGACCAGTGATCTGTATATGATTGACCTTGAGAAAGCAAGCCAAACGGGTCGATATGAACCTCGTAGGCTCAACATCAACAGCGACGAGAGCGAATCCTGGCATAGCTGGTCGTCCAACAGCCGATGGATAGCCTTTAGCAGTAAAAGAGACAGTGGGGTTTTTACCCGATCTTATCTTTGCTATCTCGATGAAAATGGTACGGCGGGTAAACCTTTTCTGTTGCCCCAAAAGGATCCGGATCATTATGACACGTATCTTCGGACCTATAGTGTTCCGGAGCTGATAAACGAATCCGTTAGTGTCGCACCGGAAAAACTGGGTCGTGTGATTCGTGGCTCTCCGGACATACTTTGCGATATGCCCATCACTACGGCCACACCCAAAGCTGCGGTGCCTGCTGCCCAAGGTAAACCATGGCTGACCGAACGCGAATAGGGTAGGAAAAAGAAGAGCAAAAAGTATTCGATCACAGCCAAGAGTATTTCAGCGCCCGCCACGTAACACGGCATCGAGTATCTTCCGCATTCGGGCCGAATTGGGATCTATTTCTATGGCTTTTCGAATCTCAGCAATAGCCTCGCTCCTGTGATTCTTCTTGTTTAAGAGGACTCCCAAGTTGCAGTGTAGGATGGCGCTGTTGGTAGATACACTTAATCCCTGTCGGCATATCTCAATCGCCTTGTCAAGCTCCCCGCGGCGCATCCATATCTCGACCAAATTGTTGTATGCGAGCACCAACTCCGGCTGCCAGCGGACCGCCTCGGAGTAGTGCTCTATTGCTTGGTCGACTTTGTCTTGTTTCTGATACGCCAGGGCCAGAAGGTAATGAGCATATCCGTACGTCGGCTTGATGTCGATGGCCTTGTTCAATTGTTCGATACCCCCTTTGAGGTCACTGAGTTTGAACAGCGCTGCGCCCACGTTAAAATATCCCAAATGAGAATGCGGCAAAAATTCGGCCACGAAACGATACTGTTCGAGGGCCGATTCATGATCCTCAACATCTTCCAACAACAGCGTACCGTATCTGTCGCGCAACATCCAATCACTATTGTCTTGCTCAATTGCCCATTCATATCGGGCTACTGCTTCCTGAAGAGTCTCGGGCGTGAGTGAGGCCCTGAGAGCCGCCAAATTTCGTTCCATTTCTGTCATCCGTTCGTCGTGATATAACTGATGGGTGAACGGCGGTTTCTTAAGGAAGCCGTTGACTACCTTGTCGGTGATTCTATATTGATTCCAGTCCGTCCAAGCCAAAAAACGGGCACACTCCGCTTCGGTCAAGAATGGGCGCTCGACTCGCCTGGGGTCACCCAGGCGGTCAGGCAGGATCTTTTCAACCTGCCCGAAGATTGTCTTTGCCAAGAGATAATTCCCAGAAAAGTTCAGATGAACGTGTTCCAGGAAGAATTCCGAGCCGGGAATTCCATGAGGACTGTTCGATTCAAACGCCTTGACGGCATCGACCAGGTAGAGGCCTTTAGTGTTGTTGTCACGAACCACGTCCCGGATAGCTTGATTGATCCGACTGTCTGCACGAAACCGAACCGTGTCCGTCTCCCGTGCTCGAATATATCTGTTTCGCGCCTTTTCATACTCGCCAGCGATCCAGTGGCATCTTCCAAGCCGATACTGTAAGTCAGCGTAGCCGTCATCGACTTTTGCAGCGGCCATGTAGGAATCTATGGCTTGAGCATAGACTCCAGCGGTCTCGTGGTTCACACCCTCCTGATAAGCCGCCTTCCAGCTCTCGATTTGTGTTGTGGATAAATCGGCAGTGTGCAAAGAGCCGAAGGGGGGGTTATCTTTGAGATTGCTTGCAACCGTACACAAGACGACTTCTGCTCCGGCTTTGTGTCCGACGCGAATCATATCTTCGAGATTTCTTTGAAAATGCCCGTAAACGGTTTCGAGTCTGGCATCATTGATCGGCACTTGCCGGTGCGCGCTCATCTCCATCCCTCGCCAAACCTGCTGTCTTTCCTTGTCTGCTCCAATCGAGCCCAACAGATTTGTCAGTAACTGGCCGAGTCTAGTGCCCTTAAACGCTATCCCGGCGCGAATCAGAAATAGACTGCGAGAAAAAGACGAAAAGACCGTGCCGGGGCCGTAGGGACCTACAACTTCGTTGTTGCCCATGTAAATAACGAACATATCGGGCTGATGCGTAGCGCAATCTTCAGCGATCTCTAAAACCACGTGCGAGTTGACGGCCGCCATTGCCATAACGATAACTTCGAAATTGATTTCGGGATAGGCTTCTCGGAGCATGACCTTCAGAATCCGTCCGAAACTGAAAGTAGGACTCGGCTCGCCCTGGGCGGCGGATGCACCCAGGATGAAAATCCGATAGGTATTGTCGGCCTTGTCCTCGACAAAAGTGAACGGCGAGAGTTCGCGAGAAATATTCATCGGAAAAAACCACCATCCAAACTTTGAATTGTCGCAACAGACTCTCTTGCCGTCCACCTCGCCCTTGATAATCGCCTCCGGACGAAAGCCGTAACCGGTGAGGCGCAATCCAGATTCCAGTAGGATAATGAATAGCGTCGGAACAACGAGCATTGCAATAGCTCGAAACAACCATAACCGCCCGCGACTGATTTCCATCGCCGGTGACTTGACGGCCTCCTTCTGTCTGGCTTTGCTCGAAGGTCCAGAAGGACTCTGGTCTTTTTTGCGTCCGTTCCGTCCGGCTTTCACCCTGCGGGACTTCCCTGTTCTGGGGTGAGATGAAGGCCTCTTGCCCTTTTTTTTATTCCGTTTGTGTGACATGCGTCATATCTGACTCGTTTGGCCTCTTTGCAACCTTGCTGATATTGCGGACAAATGAAGAGTAGCAGATCGATCGGAAGCTGTCAATGGATCACTGTTTCTAATCGCCTCTTTGCGGATCGTCTGATTTGGCTTATAATTGATTTTCGTCCGGAGAGTTATTGGGATCGAATACAAAGTCCGGTTTGAATTACCTTAGACCGTTGAGTCATTGAGGAATGAGTTGCTATTTCATTAATTGAAATCCGCTGGCATCCGAATATGAAAGAGCTTCGGAACTTCGCGACCATCTTCCTGATGGTAACGATCCTTGTCTTCACTAGTTCTGATGAAATTGGAGAACGTCAATGCCTCACAGTTATCGACAGCAAGAGTCCACGAAATCCCGGGATATTGCTCCAAAGAAGCGGCCCTCCGCACTTGCGGAATTCTGGCACTTCCTCAGACACAATAAAAAATGGTGGCTCTTGCCTATCGTTATTGTCCTGCTTCTTCTTGGCCTGCTCGTATTGCTTGGTGGATCGGCCATAGCGCCGTTCATCTATCCGCTTTTTTGACAGATTGCCCTCAATTAGGAGTGGGGTGGGCCATTTTTGCGCAACCCTAACGATTTCTTTCTTTTGCGACCCTTAATCTTCTTGTGCCTTGTCGTCACAGACAACATCGGCCAGGGCCTTTTGAGTCTTATGTTATGATCCTTGATTATGTTTTCGAACTACCTTCGGTAATAGTCAGGAGTCGGTCTACAGCAATATTCTCAAACACATCGGTACCGCCGCCTATCCAGCGAACTTCGATCCGGTCGACCTTCTCGCGTTTGCCCAACCCGAAATGCAGCCGCGTTCCGTAATGGCTCTGGTACCCACGTCCGCTGTGTACCTCGTCGATCTGCGTCAAGTCTCCCGCTACTACCTTGACGCGCGCACCAACTCCGTCACGGTTTGTCTTGACCGCCCGCAGAAGGATCTGGATCCAGTGGTTCTCGTTGGCCGAGTCGTTGCGAAGGATGGTAGATTCGCGCCGCGAATTCAGAATGACCACGTCGATGTCACCGTCGTTGTCGAGATCGTCGAAACCCGCTCCGCGGCTGCTGAGGTTCACTTTCAACCCGTCCCCGCATTCGTCGGAGACGTTGACGAACCTTCCGTCGCCGGTATTAAGCAGCAGGATGTTCCGCTGGTAGTAGGTCGATGCATCATCAAACTGCTCGATTTTGTCTTGCAGGTGGCCGCAGGCGATAAAAATGTCGCGGTCCCCGTCGTTGTCGAAGTCCACGAATCCATTGCCCCATGTGACGTTGTTGAGTGTTCCAGCTCCGGCTCCGGTTGCGAACGTTACGTCCTCAAGCATCCCATCGCTCAGGTTCTTATACAACGCAGCCTGTTCTTTCTGATAGTTCGTCAGGTAGAAGTCCAACCATCCGTCGTTGTTATAGTCCCCGCAGTCGACACCCATGCCCGCCTGAGCTTGGCCGGCGCCGTCAAACGCGACACCGGCCATAAGTCCGACTTCTTCGA